>DAORCZ010000477.1:0-6485 GCA_035345735.1 Pseudomonadota bacterium
GCGCACCTGCTCGCGAACGGCGGGGCGGGTGTCAAACGCGCGCACCACGGCGCCGAGTCCGCGCGCAGCCCCAATGGCTGACAGACCCGCGACGCCGGCCCCGATGACCAGGACCTTGGCGGGGGGCACCTTGCCGGCAGCGGTCATCTGACCGGTGAAAAAGCGGCCAAAGAAGCTCGCTGCCTCGATGACCGCGCGATAGCCGGCGATGTTGGCCATCGACGACAGCGCGTCCATCTTCTGGGCGCGGCTGATGCGCGGAATCTGGTCCATGGCCAGCACGGTCACCGAGCGCTTGCCCAGGCGCTCGACCAGATCTTTGTTCTTGTGCGGCCAGATAAACGAGATCAGCGTCGCCCCTTCGCGCAAGAGCTCGGCTTCGTGACAGCCGAGCGTGGCGTTCTGCTCGGGGGGCTGCACCTTGAGCACGATCTCCGCGTCGCTCCAGACCTTGCGCGTGTCGCTCTCGATCTGGGCGCCGGCCTTTTCGTACTCGCCGTCCCCAAAAGCCGCCGCGTCCCCCGCTCCACTCTCGATCAGGACCGAAAAGCCGAGCTTGGCGAGCTTGGCCACGGTCTCGGGAGTCACGGCCACTCGTCGCTCACCCGGCCGGATCTCCTTGACGATTCCCACTTTCATAAAACGCACTCCCAGGTCGCACAAAGCGCAGGTGCCCTATCGCGGTACACCTGCGCATGGCGTTTTTTTCGAATGGCCGGAGTATCTACGATGAGCGCCCGCGGACAAAGAGCGGTTTTGTACGGGCGAGGTTGTCGACGCAGAACCGGTGGCGAGGGCGTCAGTCTTGGTACTTGTAAAAGCGGAAGCTGGTGCGTCCCGACAGATTGACAATGAAGCCGAAATTGAAACGGATGAAGCCGTCGGCATCGGCGAGGCCCGCGGGTGGGTTGGCGAACGGCTGAGCGCGGCGAAAGGCCGACTGCGCCTCGTCGTCTAGAAAATCGACACCCGAGCGACGCACGACCTTGAGCTCGTCGATTCGTCCATCCGCGCGGAGCTGCACCTTGAGCATGGTGACGCGATCCTGCGTGCCATAGATGCGGCCCGATGGGTCGTGGCGGCCGAGGATCTCATCCGGGTGCCACTCGTCGCGCACCGCCTGCTTGATGCGGTTGAAGAAGGCGGCGAACTTGGACTTCTTGGCGTTGAGCCCGGTGGCGTCGCCGTCGTCCACGTCTTCCAGATAGTCGGGCGAGCCTGCGCCCATGCCGAGGCTGCGGGCGAGCTGTTGCGGGGTCGGCATCAGGTTAGGTAATGCCCCGGGGGGCGGCGCGGCGCCTCCGGGTTTCTGCTGGGGTTGCAGAGGGCCCTCACCTAGCTGATGCGCAAACTCGCCATCGGGCCCAACTTCGTGAACCTGCTCGGGGGCGAGCCCAGCCGGCGGACTGGGCAGCTTTTCACCAACCGGACCGCGCAGCGACAACGGGCGGTTCTGCGGTGGCTGCGGCTGGGCCGGCGTCGGCGGCACGGGGGGCGAAGGCGGCAGCGGAACGCCCGCTTTCTTGTCGCCAGCCGGGCCTCGGGTCTCTTTGTTGACGCGGCTGTCGTACTCAGCCAAGAAGCGCGACTGATCCGGACGCTGCTCGACGGCGGGCCGCGTGATGTCGACGACCTGGCCTTTCTGATCGCGGCGTTCCTCCTCGCGCTTCTGTTCTTTTTCCTGCTCGGTTAGCTCCTGCGGCTTGTCGAGTGAGGACAGCAGGGACTCGATGGCGATAGGGGTGTCTTGTTCGTCTTCCTTCGCCGTCGGCGCGTCCTGCATGGTGAGGAGCGGCGCGGTAGGCAGGCGCGACAGACCGCCGAGCAGCAAGAACAAGCTGAGCACCAGCCCGTGCGTGAGCAGCGCCAGCCCAGTCGATACCAGGGCGCGCAGGTGCCGCTTCGGGGGATGGCTAGCGCGAGTCAACAGGTGCTCCTGTGGCGCACTATAGCAAACCCAGAACGCGTGTCGGGGCGACGGTGCTGCAAGGGCCTGCGCGGGCGCCTGGTGATCGCGATACACTGGGGCCCCATGCCTGCCAGCGCCGTTACTGCCCTGCCCAGCACGATCAGCCAGATGGAGTGCCTACCGCTGGACCTGCCGCTTACCGAGCCGTTTGCGATTGCCGGCGGTGCCCCCAGCGTGGCGCAGAACATCCTTGTCCGCGTCGTGCTCTGCGATGGCACGGTGGGGCTGGGCGAAGCGGCGCCGTTTGCTGCCGTCAGCGGCGAGACCCAGGCCTCGACGCTGCTCGCGCTGCGCGAGGCACGGGCTCGGATCGTCGGTCAGGATGTGCGCAGCCTGCGACGACTCAGTGCCATCCTGTCGGAGGTCTGTCCCGACGAGCCAGCGGCTCGGGCGGGGTGTGAGCTGGCGTTGCTCGACGCGTATCTGCGTCAGCACCGCATGCCGATGTGGAGCTATTTCGGCGGGCAGGCGACCCAGCTTAAGAGCGATCTAACAATTACGGCGGGCGATGTGCCGCACGCGATTGCTTCGGCTCAGGCGGCTTATCGGCGCGGCTTTACTAGCCTGAAGATCAAGGTCGGGGCGCAGACCCCGGCCGAGGATGCCGAGCGAGTGAGCGCGCTATACCGCAGTCTGCCGATCGGGCGCGATCCGCGGAGCACCGACCTGAGCCTGGTGCTCGACGCGAATGGTGGATACAGCGCCGAGCAGGCACTTGAGCTTCTGCGACGCTTGGCCGCGGCAGACATCCCGATTGCGCTGTTCGAGCAGCCGGTAGCGCGCCAGGATCGCCTGGGCTTGCTGGATGTCGCGCGCCAGTCCTCGGTCCCGATCTGTGCTGACGAATCGGCTCGCTCGGCGGCTGACGTCATGTGGCTGATTCAGACGCGGGTGGTGCGGGCCGTGAACCTGAAGCTGATGAAGAGCGGGCTGTACGAAACGCTGGCGATGTACGAAGTCGCGCGGGCCGGAGGTCTGGGCCTGATGATGGGCGGTATGGTCGAGGGGCCGCTCGCGATGGCGGCGGCGGCGCACCTGGCGGCCGGGCTAGGCGGATTTTCGTTTATCGATCTCGACACGGCGCTGTTTGTCTCGAACCACCCCTTTCACAGCGAAGCGCTGCAAGACCAAGCCGACTGGCAGCTAGCGGGGGTGCGGAGCGGCCACGGCGTGACGGTGGCCTAGCATCGGGGGGCGAGACGCTACTTGGCGGGGGTGACGCTCTCGGTCGCGTCACGCTGATGGTAGATGAGGAGCGGCTGCTGCTGCTGCTCGATGACCTCTTCGTTGACCAGCACTTCTTTGATGTTCGGTCGCGAAGGGATCTCGAACATGGTGTCGAGAAGCAGCGTCTCGACGATCGAGCGCAATCCGCGTGCACCGGCCTGCGACTTCAGGGCCGACTGCGCGATGGCCTTAAGTGCGCCCTTGGTGAAGCGCAGCTTGCCGCCGTCCATCTCGAACAGCTTCTGATACTGCTTGATCAGGGCGTTGCGCGGCTTGGTCAGGATGTCGATCATCGCCTCTTCCGAGAGCTCGTGCAGGGGAGCGATGACTGGTAGGCGGCCGATGAACTCGGGGATGAGGCCGTACTTGAGCAGGTCTTCTGGCTGAACTTCCTTCAAGTACTCCCAGACCTTGCGCTCGCGCTTGCTCTGGATATTGGCGCCGAAGCCCATCTGTCGCTGGCCGATGCGGCTCTCGATGATGTCTTCGAGACCGACGAAGGCGCCGCCGCAGATGAACAGGATGTTCGTCGTATCGACCTGCAGGAATTCCTGCTGCGGGTGCTTGCGGCCGCCCTTGGGGGGAACGTTGCACACCGTGCCTTCGAGGATCTTGAGCAGCGCCTGCTGCACGCCCTCGCCCGAGACATCGCGGGTGATGCTGGGGTTGTCGCTCTTGCGGGCAATCTTGTCGATCTCGTCGATGTACACGATGCCGCGCTGCGCACGCTCGACGTCATGGTCAGCATTCTGCAGCAGGCTGACGATGATGTTCTCGACGTCTTCCCCGACGTAGCCGGCCTCGGTTAGGTTTGTGGCATCGGCGATGGCGAACGGCACGTTAAGGATGCGTGCGAGGGTCTGCGCCAGCAGCGTCTTGCCAGAGCCGGTGGGACCGAGCAGGAGGATGTTGGACTTCTGCAGCTCGACTTCGTCGGGACTGCTGCGGCTCTCCAGTCGCTTGTAGTGGTTGTGAACCGCGACAGCGAGGATCTTCTTCGCGCGCTCCTGACCGATGATGTACTCGTCGAGAACGGTCTTGATCTCAGCCGGCTTGGGGATGGAGGTGCTGCCGAGCGTTGCCTCTTCCTTCTCCATCTCCTCGGCGATGATGTCGTTGCACAGCCCGATGCACTCGTCACAGATGTAGACGGTAGGTCCGGCGATGAGCTTGCGGACCTCTTTTTGGCTCTTGCCGCAGAAGGAGCAGCTGAGCCCGTGCATCTTGGGCTCGCTCACTTCTGAACCGCCTGCGGTTCGGCCTTCTTGCGGGTCAGGACATCGTCGACCAGGCCATACTCTTTGGCCTCGGCCGCACCCATGAAGTAGTCGCGCTCCATGTCGCGGCGCACGCGGTCACCCGGCTGGCCGGTGTGCTTCGAGTACAGCTCGATGAGGCGATCGCGGGTGCGCAGAATCTCTTTGGCGTGGATGTCGATGTCCGTCGCCTGGCCCTGAAATCCACCCAGCGGCTGATGGATCATGATGCGCGAGTTCGGCAGCGCGAACCGCTTGCCCTTGCTGCCCGCCGCCAGCAGGAACGAGCCCATCGAAGACGCCTGACCCATGCAGATCGTCGACACGTCGCAGCGAATCAGCTGAATCGTGTCGTAGATCGCCAAGCCCGAGGTCACGAGGCCGCCGGGCGAGTTGATGTACAGCATGATGTCCTTGTCCGGTTCTTCCGATTCCAAGAACAGAAGCTGCGCGATGACCGTGTTGGCGACGAGGTCATCGATCGCGGTGCCCAGGAAGATGATGCGGTCCTTGAGCAGTCGCGAGTAGATATCCCAGCCGCGCTCGCCTCGATGGGTCTGCTCAACGACGGTAGGGATGAGGTAGCTCATCGCGGGGGCATGACCGTTTCGTTCTGTAGGCATTTGGTAATTTCCTTTACGAGACCTTATACCTCACCATCGAATGAGGTATCCGTCAATAGGGCCGATGGCTGGTTTCTGAGCGGTTTCGATAGGTTCCGGCGCCCCCGGAGGACTAGCGAGCCGGAGGGATGCGCAGAACCCCGAGATCCCCACTCCGTTCCAGCGAATGCCGCCGGGCAGTCGGTTATCGCAGCGGTGCAAGAGCGGAGGCTGGGGAACACGCAGAGGATGGGGAAGGAGCGAGGGCAGGCGAGAGAGGGGGCGCGGAGGCCTAGGCGGCCTCGGCCTTGTTGATCTTCGCCTTGGCTTCCAGCACGTCGAGTGCCTTCTCCAGGCGAAGCTGACCGCGTAGCTGCATCAGGCCCTCGTCCTCCCGTTGCAGCTCGGCCTTCAGACGAGCGACGCTCTTGTCGCGCTCCTTGGCCAGCTCGGCGAGGTGCTTCTCGACGTCCGCTTCGGTGACTTCGACCTTCTCTTTGTCGGCCAGCGCCATCATCGTGAACTCGATCGACAGGTTGCGCACCGCCTCGGCATGCGCGGCCTGACCGAGCTCTTCCGGCGTCGGTGGCGTGAAGGGCGCATCGGGGTTTTCCTTGCGCTTGTCGGCCATCAGGCGGAACTGGATCTGCATCCGGCCGCGCGGGTTCTCAAGCAGGTTGCGAGCCAGCTTGTTGACGAGGTTCGGCGGTAGCGGAACGGTATTGCGCTGCACCAGCACCTCGACGAGAGCAATCCTCATCTCGTGGCGCGCTTCTTCCACGTCTTCGGCCAGCAGGTCGTCGTGGATCTTCTTGCGCAGGGCCTCCAGCGTGTCGGCCTCGCCGGTATCCTTGGCAAACTCGTCATCGAGCGCCGGCAAGCGCTTCTCGTGCGCGCTCTTTACCGTCACCTTGAAGTGACCCGTCTTGCCTGCCAGCTCCTTGACGATGCCCTCGGTCGGCAACGTCAGCTCGATGGGCGAATCTTTGGCATCCAGCGGCATGCCCATGAGGATGGCGGGCAGACCAGGGAGTGGCGCCTGATCCGGCTTCGACAGGTCGATCTTCATCTCCTTATCGTTGTAGGTCAGGTGCCCCAGGCTGCCGTTGAGAACAATCGAGAGCGTGTCGTTGGGACCCGCCAGCGTGCGACCTTCGATCGGCACCATCTCGGTGTTGTTTTCACGCCGCTGTTGTAGGGCGTCATCGACCTGCTTGTCGGTGACTTTGGCGGCGCGTTGCGTGACCTCGATGCCGTCGTAGTCTTTGATGTCGATCTGCGGCAGGAGCTCAACGCGAGCCGTGTAGGTGAGCGGCTGGTTTCGCTTGGCCTCCGGCATCGCTTCGAGCATTGGCTCGGTGGCGATGCGCAGCGCCGACTGCGTGATGATCGAACCGATGCTCTCTTGCACCAGCTTTTGCGCGACATCCG
>DAORCZ010000478.1:0-4284 GCA_035345735.1 Pseudomonadota bacterium
GCCGCGTGCGTCCTGTGCTTCTTCCTGGCTCTGCCACTCACCGTTTACGGGAGCGAAGAATGCGATCGGGAGTACGCGCAGGCTCAGCAGGATTTTTTTGATCGTGCCGCCCCAGCGAGCGCCCGCTTGGCCAGAGCCCTTGCGCACGGCTGCGCCCAGCCGGAGCTCTTTTTGTATCTCGGAGTCCTGCGGCGCGAAGCGCAGGATCTCGCAGGCTCTGCTGCTCTCTTTCTGCAGGGACTCGCGCTGCAACCTGACCACCTCAACCTAAGCTTGGAACTTGCGGTCTCCCTGGCCTTTGCCGGTCGTTTCGATGCAGCGCTGCAGCGCTACGAACAGGTGCTGGCGCGCACACCACAGCCCATGGCGGCCCGGCTGGGCAAGGCGCGTGTCCTCTTGTGGATGGGACGAGCCGCCGAGAGCCGGAGGCTGTATCAGGCGCTGCTTGCGCAGGCTCCGACCGATCGTGAGATCCGCCGCGGACTGGCCGCGGCCGACACCGCCCTGCTTCGACTGGCGGAAGCGAGAGACCTCTATCTTCGCTTGCTCAGCGAAGATGAAAGCGATGCCGAGGCGCGGGCCGGTCTGGCTCAGCTACAGCAGATCACGCGCTTGGAATTGGTCGCGCTCCTGGGAGCCACCGAGACGGTGGGCTCGGGCCTCAGTCCGATGGGGGGGCTGCGCGGCAGCTACGTCCTTACGCCGACCGTCACGCTGCTTGCCAGCTATCAGCTCGACGCGCCACTTATCTATGGCGACCCGACGCAACAGCCCGGACTGCGACAGCGCGCCGAAGCCGGAGTCCTCTTGCACCTCACTCCGCGCATCGACTTTTCGCTGGGCTACCAGCTCGCGGCTTGGCCCAACACCCTCCGCCACGCCCTCCCTCTGGGGGGCTCGCTCAAGCTCGGCCGCTCGTGGGTCGCGCTGGCAGGGCTGCGCCCGGGGCTGGATCAGCACGGCGTGCTCTCGCATCTCTCGTTCCTGGGGGCGCAGGTCACCCTACGCCCGGAGCTGTGGGCCATGCTGCAGCTCTTCCGCTATGACGATACCGGCGGTCAGTACGCCACTGCGCTGGTCGGTACGCTGCACCTGCCCCTGCACCATCGCGTCACGCTGCGCCTGGGCGGGGTGCTGGGGGTTTACAGCCAAGGCGATCTCTACGCCGGCTTTACCGAGCTGTGGTGGCGCTGCAGTCAGCGACTGAGCCTGGGGGCAACCTACCAGGGCAGCGCCGGCTTTCTGGAACAACACAGCGCAGCCCTTGGGTTGCGCATCGGGGTGTAGCCATGGCCAAGCGACGGGGTGCTGCCTGGCTCTTGTCTTTCACCCTGGCGGGACGACTGCTCGCCAGCGGGAACGGCGAGGTGCTGGCCCGCAGCAAAACCAAGTCACCGGCTGGGCGACGTCAGGTGACAGCCGCGACGATTGAGGCGGTGCACGTGCCCCTCGTCCGGCAGGCGCAGGCGCTGGTCGGCCTGCACAGCACGACCGATGTCGTGATTGAGCTGCCCGCCCAGAGCGAAGGCGAGAGTCCGGCGCAGCTCAGCCTGGTCTGGGAGGTCTCGGGAGTCGTCAGTCCGCGCCGATCCACGCTGAGTGTAGAGCTGGATGATGCGCCCATCTTTTCGGCCCGGCTGGCGGAGTACAGCGAGACGCACTCCGTGCAGATCGCGCTGCCTGGTGCAGCGGCCGGCTTCCACGTGCTGCGGCTGCGGGCTCGCTTGCTTAGCGAAGACGATCCTTGCCACTCGCCCTACGATCGCGAGCTGTGGCTGCGCATCCTGCCCGAGAGCAGCGTGGGGTATCGCCGGGTGCAGGTCCCGCCGCAGGAAGGGGGAATCGCCGCGCTCTTTGCAGAGTGGCAGCGCAGCCAATCAGAGGTGGCCCTGATCCCGCCGAGTGTCCTCGACCCGGGGAGTCTGGCCGCCTACCTGCACGCCGACCGTCTGCTGTCGAGTGCCGGCCTGCGCGTAACCCGGCGCCCGCGTCTTGCCGCGGGGCCAGGGCTGCAGCTCTGGGTTGCCCCCGCGCCCTCGCCGCAGGCTGGCCCATCGCCGCCCATCTTGGGAGTCGTGCAGCGACATGGCCCAGCGCTGCTTGTGCTCTGTGACAACAGTCGCGATCTGGCCGCGCTCTTATCGGCGCTCCTGCGCCACAACCTGCTGATGCGCTGCCCCGAGCGCGAGTGTCTGATTCCGCGCTCGCCCCAAAGCGCCGAGCCGGGCGACGCGCAGGTCGCCGGGGATTCGCCGGCCGATGCCAGCGGGGGAGCGGCAACCGCGGGTGCCTTGGTGTCGCGCTTGGCCCAGCACGGCTTTCCGCACGGCTACACGGCGCGCGGACCGGGCTGGCATGGCCTGCGCTGGACGTTTCAGCGTCCGGCGCACTGGGAGGTCCTCGCCGATCCGGAGGTCCGGCTACACATCACCGCATCGAACGGTCACGAGCTGGACCGACTGGCCAGCGGGGTGACGCTGCGTCTGGGGGATCGACCGCTCCTAAGCGTATCGCCGGCCGACCTGACCACCCAGCCCAGCGTGCTGCGCGTGCCCATTCCGCCCGAGCTTTGGCAACAAGACAGCTGGAGCTTCACGGTGGAGGTGGTCTTGCGCAGCACGCAGACCGACCGCTGTCTCGCCGCCGATGATCCGACGCTGTGGCTGACCCTGTCGGCCGAGAGCGGCGTCTCTGTACGGAAGCGGGATCGTTCACAGGACGGCACGTTGGCTGGGCTGCTCCGACGTGATGCGACAGCACCCGCCCATGTGCTGTTTCATCCTTCGCTGCGCTGGTCCAGCGCGGCCAGCTTGGCTGCCATCCTGCGCCCGCTGCCGCTGCCAATCTCGCTGGGCGTGGTCTCGCGCTCTAGTGACTGTGGAGGGCTCTGTGTGGCGCCGCAGCAGGTCCCCACAACTCCGGAGTTTCCGCTCGCGCTGCTGCCGATAGCGGGCGAGAGTCACTGGTACGATCGGACCGGCGAGCTTCAGCTTCCACTCATCCCTGCCAAAGACACCGCCTACTTGCACTACACCGGACCGACAACTCCTGCAGGTCCGCCCGGTCCCGCCACCGAAGCACTGCACATTCTCTTCCCTCCTCACTACGCGGGGGATGGCCAACTTGGGAGTCCGGATTATGGCGCCTTCGCAGCGCGGCAGGCGCTGTATACCGCGGGGGCATGGCTGTCTCTGGCTCCGCCGGCTCGCTCTGCCAGCCGCATCCCCCCAAGTCCCAAGCCGCAGGCCACGGCCAAGACCAAGTCCCCTCAGCTGCGCAGCCTGATCGATCGGGCCCTGTCGGCCCTCAGCCTGCTGCTCCTCGTCAGCCTGATCGCCGGGCTGACCCTCGCCATCCGCCACTCTCGCCGCAAAGCCGCCGCCAAGCAATCCTAGAGCCGATGTCGATAAGCGATGCGTCCGCTGGCCGGGCGCAGGATTTCGCGTTGTGAATTCAGAAAAAGGAATCAGAGCACGAATTAGGAATGAACCGATGAACCAAAAAAGGAATCAGCCGGACACGCTTGATATCGCTAGGGGGGGGAGCGACATCGAGCATGTCCGGCTGACTTGGGGGGGTATTGATTGTTCTTGTTATCGTGCGACCTCCTCTTCTGCCGGGCCGGGCCAGGGGCACCCGCGCACCAGGCTCCAAACGTCAGGACTACGTCGGGGGAATGATGGTCACGGTGATCGCTTGGTACGCCTTGACTCCTGTGTTCGCATCCAAGTTCCGAATGATGATGTTGCGCTTCACGTTGCCGGTGGCCAGGCCGGTATCGTTCTCCAGACCCAGATCAGTGCCCGCGATCGACGGGTTGCTGTCCGCGGTGATGGCCACCGACATGCCGGCGTTGAAGCGGGTGTTCAGGGTGTCAAAGCTCGGCGTCGCACCCAGGTTCGTGCTGTCGATGACGTAGGCCTGACCCTGGACGCTGTGATGGGTCAGATCCACGGTGCCGCTCACGGCCGTGATCTTCTTGGCGGCATCGGTCTGGACCTGCAACCCGGTGCTGTCCGCCGTGTAGTCCGGGGGCGAGGCCTGACCATCGGTGGCCGTCGCGCTGGTCGTGCGGTAGTTCGAGTTCGAGTCACCGCCCGAGGTCAGACGCGGATCATCGGAGTAAACCAGCGACAGCGAGAAACCGTACGCGTACGTGGCGCTGCTCAGCTTCAGGTTGCCGAAGAACGCGACCGCCGAGCTGGTCATCATGGTCATCGCGTCGTAGTGCTTGAAGGCGACGCCGGCCATGAGATAGCTGTCGGACAGATCAATCGGCGTCAC
>DAORCZ010000478.1:4384-6455 GCA_035345735.1 Pseudomonadota bacterium
GCTTGAAGGCGACGCCGGCCATGAGATAGCTGTCGGACAGATCAATCGGCGTCACGGGCACATAACTGTCCGCGTCGATCAGCACCGAGGTCACCGTCAGCTGACAGCCCGAGTCGCCTTCAACCACCGACAGAGCGGCGTTATCCAGGCTGCTGAAGCTACCAATCGGCGCGCTCCATGCGTCGCCATCGCTGTGATGGATGCAGCCGGCATACGTGCCGTTGATCTCGTTGAGCGTGCCCAGCGACAGGTTGCTGCGCGAGCGATCAAATACGGCGACCTCGGGCGGACGCACGGCCTGGCCGCAAGCCGCCGCTAGGCCCAGGCCTGCGACGAGGCGAGCGCCGCGCTGGCCCAGCAGGTGATTCAGCAGCGACCGGAGGGGGCTCAGGCGACGCTGGCTAAGGGTGGATTGTTCGGGAGTGGTTTCGAAGGGCTGGCGTGTCATGGTGTGGTCTCCTCTTTCTCTGTGTTGGATTGGGAACAGCTCCACGCAATCTGCTGCGTTTGAGCTGGATCTCTGAGCACTCGCTCCATCTCGGCCGCGCCGTGCTCTGCCAGCTTCCTAAAGCAGCTGCCGTGCCAGGATTCGCAGTCCGCGCAGAACCGCTCAAAAAAACAACACCAGCGACGGAGAATTTCAAAGCAGGCCAGCAGCGCCGTGGCCACATGAACCCCGGCAGCCCTGCCGGCGCGGCGCTTGGCGCATCAGACTCCTATCGCACTCGGAGAGACCGTTCTGACCCGGAAAAGGAAGGAATTAGGAATGGTTTGGGAGCCAGGCAGGAATCGATATCGCCATTGAGTGTGCGATAGCAGGACTCAGGGGATGACCACTGGAATTTAGGATTCAATCGCTGCGGGCTAGGTGATTCCGGGACGTCGTCCTAGTGCGATCGCTCCATCGACGGCTCTAGCCGAGGCTCGCAGCCCATTTTTTCCAGATTTCGAGCAATGTTCGTCGGGGCTCTGGCTGGGAAAATTATGTATGATCGTCAACCATGGCTGCCATTACGCTCCACATTGAAGACAGTGCCTCCCAAGTCGTGGTGTCACTGTCGCCCAACCGCGCACTGCTGGTGGGGCGCGATCCGCAGGTGAGCAAGCTGGACTTGGCCCTGCGCGATGAGCTCCGCGGGCTGACCGTAGAGCCGGTGACGGTGCCATCGCTGCGGGTCTCGGGAAACCACCTCTTGCTGCGCTCGCAGGAAGATCAGGTGCAAGCCCTCGACCTCAACAGCCGCAACGGGACCTGGCTGCGGCTTACCCCTCAGCATCCGGTCACGGTCACGGGACAGCTCGATCTCACGCTCGATCTCGCCCGTACGCCGCCGGGCACGGTCCTTGGCACGGTGCCTGAGATGGCAGAGTGGGCCACGGAGAAAGAGTACCCGGGAGCCATCGTGCAAGCGGTGACGAGCTGGATGGCCAAGAGCGGCGTCCATGCCCAGGTCTTCGCCTCGAACCAGGAGCGCTCGCCACACAGCCCGATTCCCCTCGCCGACGGTAGCTATCTGCACATCCTGCCACCGAGTGCCGCGACCTTTGATGTGCCGTGGGGGGCGTTGATTGAGCGGGTGCGCGAATTTGTGAACACCGAAAACGCGCGCTTCGAACAGCTGCAAGGGCACGATGAAGACTTCATCCTGGTGTCCCCCCTGATGCGCGAAGTGCATCGGCACATCGTCGATGCAGCGGCCTACGGGCTGCGGTTGATGATCCTGGGGCCGACGGGAGCCGGCAAAGAGCGGCTGGCTCGCTGCTTTCACAAGCACTCGCGCCAGCACCGCGGCCCTTACGCCACGGTGAACTGTGCGCTACTGAAAGAAAATCTGCTCTACGCTCAGCTGTTTGGAGCAAAGCGCGGCTCGTTTACCGGCGCGGTGCAGGATGTGGTGGGCGTCATCGAGGCGGCCAACGAAGGCACGCTGTTCCTTGATGAAGTCGGCGAGATGGATCTGGAAGTCCAGAAGGCCCTGCTGCGCTTTCTTGACTCCCGCGGGGAGTATCGACGCTTGGGCGACACGGCCACCCGCCGCGCCAATGTGCAGATCGTCTGCGCCACCAACGC
>DAORCZ010000479.1:0-6438 GCA_035345735.1 Pseudomonadota bacterium
TCTGGGCGTACGACAGCGTGGCATCGACATCGCTGTAGTCCGGCTCGGCGACGGAATTTTCGTCGTTATCGACATCGGCGGGGGCCTGATGGCAGGGAGGCCGCGCCGGCACGGTCTGCACCACGACATGGGTGGTCTCGACGGTGCGCGTCGCCTGCCGGGGACAGCCGCGATAGGTCGACTGGCTAAACAGCAGGCCGCCCATAAACAGTCCGAAGGAAACGCCGGTGATGGCTGCAAGGATTGGCTTGTTCATACGATCCAGCGTAGCGGGGCTCTCTCCGTCGGAAAAGTGGCACTGCGTATGTGCGCGAGAAGCTTGCCTTTGCTGGTCGCAAGACCCCAGTCGGCCGCCCGCCGCAGGAAAACCGGAAGCAGGTGACCAACTGGATATACTGCGCCCATGCAAGCCCGTTCTTCTGGTCGATTTCTCGTCGCTGCGATCGTTTTTTGGGCTGGTGCGCTGACCAACCCGGCCGGAGTCTTTGCCCAGCCGAAGATCTGCGGCAATCAGCCCGCCCTGGGGAACTGGTCGCTGGCCAGCTGTCCGGTACTGCGCGACGACGACGGCGACGGCATCTACAGCGTGACCCTGTCGCTTTCGGACAGCGCGCTGCTGGAATACAAGGTCCTGCCCAGCGGCATGTGGGACGGCAGCGAGGTGCGGGCCCAGGGTACCTGCCCGGCCGACGGTGGCAGCCGGCGCAACGACACACAGAACATTCAGATCGTTCAGCCCGACACGCGGGGTCCGGCGACGTTTTACTTCGACCCGCGCAGCCTGACCGACCCTAGCTATGCGACGGTCAGCGGCAACCGCTCGGCGGCGGACTCGCTGATGCTGCGCGCCCCGGCGACGGCCTGCCCGCGCTGGCTGGTCGTCGGAGACTTCCAGAATCTATACGGCGATAACGGCTCGGCGGCGCCGCTTTTGCCGCTGCGGCCGGGGGTCTGGGTGGGACGCATTACCGCGGCCAAGGCGCTGAGCACCGGCTGGCGCTGGAAGGTGCTGGAAGGGTCGGCCACCGTCGCCCGCGAGTATGGCCCGGGCGGCTGGGCCTACGCCCCCTGCGAGGCCGGCTTCGCCACCGTCAGCAGTCCGGTCAGCGTCGGGGACAGCGTGTACTTCCTCTTGCACGAGCGCGGCGGACGAATGCAGACCCTGGTCGCGACCGCCCCACTCGACGGATTTGCCAGCGATGGCTCCTCTGGCTGCGAGACAGGGCCGGATCTGGGGTCCGACCCGCGCGACCTCGGTGGCCGAAGCACCGACGCCGCCAGCCCCCCCGGCACCGCCGATGCCAGCGCCGACGCGGGGGGCGAACGGCGGCCTGGCATCCACTGCGACTGTCAGATCGGCTCGCCGACCCCCGCCCCGCCGACCACCGGCATGCTAGGTCTCTGTGGGGGCCTCTCGCTCCTGCTGCTACGCGCCGGTAAACGCCGACGACGGCAGGATCGCGCGGCAGGTGAGCCGGCAGCCCCCGCCCGCCGGGCCCCAGGCTTTACAGCGCTAGTCGGTGTGTGTCATCGCTAGATCATGCTGTCCTTACGTCACTTACGAGCTCCGCTCGCTTCGCTTCATCTTTCACTCTGTCTGAGTGTGCTGTGCTGTGCCCCTGACCCCAGCAAGCTGCCAGGACCGACTGGGCTTGAGACACCGCCCGAGACGCCGAAGGAGGGCCCCGCCATCCATGTCCGCGTGCGCAGCAGCGACGGATTGGAGCTCTTGCCATCCCGCCTGATCATCACGCCAGTGGCGCCCACGCTGTCGCCAGAGCTACACAATGACGGGGCCACGGCACGGATGCTGACGCCCGATGTACTGGGGATCACCGACGGCGCGATCTTGGTCGGCGGCGAAGGCACGCTGCCGATTCGCGAAGGCACCTACGACATCCTGGTGACGCAGGGCCCCGAGTTCGAGCAGGTGCGACAGCAGGTCACGGTCGCTGGCAAGGCCATCGCCGAGCTGGATGTCGTGCTGCAGCACAGCGTGCGCACCGACGGCTGGCTGGCCGCTGATATGCATATCCACACCAGCCGCAGCTTCGACTCGAAGCTGGCTCCCGCGCATCGCGTGATCTCGGAGGTCGGCGCCGGCATCGAGGTGATGGTCCCCACCGACCACATCTGGCATCACGACCTGCAGTCGTACGTCGCTGCGCTTGGCTACAGCGAGCGAGCGGTCTCGATTCCGGGATCCGAATACGGCTTTCTGTCGGGCCATCTGGGCGTCTATCCGGTGCAGGTCGATCCCGCCGGCAAGCTGTGGGGAGCCCCCGACTGGCAGGTCTGGGAGAACTGGCGCAACCTGCCGGGCAACGTGGTGTTTCCGCTGATTCACTCGCTGCCGGGTCAGCCGGTGGCGGTCGTCAACCACCCGCGCCTGCTGCCCGACCTGGGCTACTTCACCAACATCGGCTGGCCCCATTATCCCGGCGAGCCGCTCGACACCGCAGGGCAGTTCGAAGGGCTGGAGGTCCTAAACGGCTACGACGCGTGGCCGGGTGGCGCCCAGAGCCTGCTGCGCGACTGGTTCTTCCTGCTCAGCGGAGGCTACCGCGTCACGGCGATCGGCAGCAGCGACACCCATCGCATGGACTGGCTGACCTCGGGCTATCCGCGCACCTGGCTCAAGCTGTCCACCGATGTGCCCGCGTACGTCCTGCCCGGCGATCTGCGCGATGCCGTGGCCAATAACCGCGCCGTCGCATCGACCGGACCGTGGCTGCAGCTCCTGGTCGATGGCGCCGATGTCGGATCGACGATTACGCCGCAGGGCGACAGCGTGCAGGTCAAGATCATCGCCGACGCAGCGTCGTGGATCGACCTTTCGCGCGTGCAGCTTTATCACAACGGCGCGCTGATCAAAGAGTGGACGGTGACCGCCCGCACCCATCCGGCCCTGGTGGTGGAAGCGACGGTGCCGGTGAGCGGTGACGGCTGGCTGGTGGCCATGGCCTCGGGCGATGCGCCGCTGCCCACGGCGATCATCGGCAATGTGCTGAGCGGTCGCGTCAAGCCGCTGGCCGTGACCAACGCCGTCCGCATCGACAAAGACGGCGATGGCAAGGTGCAGCCCCCCCCGCTGGCTGGACAGCCGCAGCCGTTTGGCTTCGCGTCGGCGATGCTGGCCCCCGAGCCCGAGCCGCCCGTGGACCGCAACCTGCACGTCCCGCTGGACTGCGAGCCCGATGCCTATCTGGAGTGGCTACAGCGTCACCAGATGGTCCCCTAGCCCCCACTCCCGATTCCGCACAGCACCGTCTGAAAACCGGGCCCGAAAAGCCGCTGGTTACGTGCCCTGCGGGGTTGAAGGTACAGTCAAACCATGGACACTCCCCTGCTAGATGCGGCTCAGCGACAGAGCGCAAGGACTGGCTCGGCCTCGCAAGAGACGGGCGCGAAGGTGGCGCTCATCCTCGGCGCGCTGCTGATCTTGGCGCTGCAGCGCTGGGTGCCGATGGGGCGCCTGATCCTTTATCCGTTCACCCTGCTCAGCACCTGGGTCCACGAGATGGGGCACGGTCTGACCGCGATCGCCGTCGGTGGACGCTTCCTGCGGCTCGATATCTTTGCCGATGCCTCGGGCATGGCGCATCTCGAAGTCGTGCGCGGACTGGGCAGCGCGCTCAGCTCGGCCGGAGGCCTGCTGGGCCCACCGCTGTTTGGCACCGTGTTTTTGGTGGTGGCGCGACGCGCGGCGCGGCCGCTCTTGCTGTTCTTGGCGGCCAGCCTGCTGTTGTCCCTGCTGCTCTGGGTGCGTACCCTGGTTGGCCTGGTTACCGTCGGTGGACTGGGCGTGGGCATCGCGCTTCTGTCGCGCTGGCTGCCGCCTGCGGGGCGGGTGTTCTTTGCTCAGCTCCTCGGGCTGTTGTGCGTGTTCGACACGGTGGCTCGCGGCGACTACCTGTTCACCGAGGGCGCTCGCGTCGGCGGCGCGCTGCATCCATCGGATGTCGCCGGGATCGCCAAGTCGCTCGGCGGCTCGTACCTGATGTGGGGAGGGCTGATCGCCTGCATCTCCGGCGCGCTGATCCTGGTCGGCCTTTACTCTGTGCTCGGCCGGGGCCGACGGAGCGAATGACGACGGAGCGGTCCGCGCCCCAGGCCCAGGCCCTGTCGCTCTGCGATCGGCTGAGCGGCCGCCCACTGCGAGTGCTGATCACCCGGCCGGCGGACTCAGCCCACGAGACAGCCGAGCTGGTGCACAGCGCGGGCGGTGAAGCCCTGGTCTGTCCCTGCTTGTTTCCTACGCCGCCCGCCGATGAGGGGGCCCTGGCGGCAGCGCTCTTTTCGCAACCCCGCCCTAATGTGGTGGCCTTCACCAGTCGCTACGCCGTGCGGGCGGTCGCCGATTCGCTGGCTCGACGGCAGCCGTCCTTGTCGCTGTCGCAGGGGCTTGCCGACTGCTGGGTGGCCGCGGTGGGTCCGCGCACCGCCGAGGCCCTGGCCGATGAAGGTCGTCCGGCCGATCTCATCAGCCAAAGCGATGGCCCCGATGCCCCAAGCAGCAGCGCTGCCGGCCTGGCGCAGCAGCTTGTCGCTCGCTTCGCGGCTGCCGACTCCGCGCAGGGTCCGGTGCAGGTGCTGTTCCCGCGTGCGGCTGAAGCCCGCCCGACCCTACCCGCCGCCCTGCGCCAAGCCGGCTTGCAGGTCATCGAGGTCGAAGCCTATCGCATGCGCGCCGCCACTCCGACGGAGCTAGCGCCGCTTCGGCAGGCGCTGCAAGCCGGCGAGGTCGATCTCGCGCCCTTTGGCAGCCCACGCAGCGTCGCCATCGCACTCTCCGTGCTACCTGCCGATGCCGCCGCCCTCTTTGCCGCCGTGCGAGTAGGAGCGATCGGCGAGACCACCGCCGCCGCCCTGCGCGAAGCCGGCCTGCGCGTCGATGTCGTCAGCCACAGTGCCCGCTTCGATGAGCTCCTGTCCGGGCTGGCTGCACTGCCGCGCTAAGGCGTTGTTTTGGCGTGACCGCCCACCGGGCCGCGTGCTAGCTTGCGGACGTCTCGTGAGCCGAAGTGGCGGAATGGCAGACGCAGGGGACTCAAAATCCCTCGTCCTCCGGGACATGAGGGTTCGACTCCCTCCTTCGGCACTGTTCCTTGGGGTGTGAGCGCGGTGGGGCGCTCGGCGACAGCTCTCTGGTTGGGCTCTCGCAATCGCGGGCCCAGAGGGTGGGGGCCGCACGATATACTGCTGCGAGGCAGGTGGTATGGCAGCGGTCTCGTTTATTGCGGCGTGGCGGTGGCTAAAGCGGGTGACGCTTCTGGCCTGGGATGGCTTCTGGGCCGATAGCTGTACTCTGGCGGCTTCGTCGCTGGCCTATCAGACGGCGCTGGCTCTGGTGCCGCTTTTGGCCATCGCTCTGGCCCTGCTCAAAGCCAGCGGGCAGCTCGACGCCGGCAGTCGCCTGGTGTCGTATCTGGTGAAGGCCATCTTCCCCTCCTCGACGGAAGCACAGATGGAAGTCGTCGAGCGCCTGTCCAGCTTCTCCGGCAACATCACGGCCGGCGCGCTCGGCAGCTTCGGCCTCATTACTTCCAGCATCATCGGCTTTCTGCTCTTTCTGTCCGTCGAGTCGATCTGGAACCGCATCTGGGACTCACAGCGCGAGCGCGGCTACATCGAGCGCTTCCTGTTTTTCTACACCGGCATCACCCTGTTCCCGCTCGTCGCCGCCGTCTGGGTGCTGCACACCGCGTCGCTGTGGGATCGCCACCTGGTCTCGCGCCTGCTGCTCTCGCTGGCTTCGACGGCGGCGGGGGCGACGCTGCTCAACCGCTTCCTGCCCACCTTGCGCGTCGATTGGCGACCCGCCCTGATCGGCAGCGTCGTGTCGGCGGTGATGATGGAGATCAGTAAGTTCGGCCTCGGCCTGTACCTGAGCTACATCACCGGCAAGTACCGAACGATCTACGGCGCCCTCGCTGTCCTGCCGCTGTTTCTGCTGTCGATCTATCTGTGGTGGGTGCTGCTCTTGTGGGGGGCCGAGGTTTGCCGCGCGGTGCAGCGCCTGCCGCTCTTGCGCTTGATCGGCGCCGGCAATGCCGAGCACGACGAGCACCTCAAGCCCGGCGAGATGCCGACGATGAACGGGCCGCTGGCGGCGCGACTCCTGTGCGACATCGCCCAGCACTGGAAGAGCGGCGGACGGGCCCTGCCGATCCTCGATCTGGAAAAGCGCCACGGCCTGCCTGAGAGCTTCGTGCGGCGCGTCATGAAGTACTTCATCGACGCCGGCATCGTCGCCGAGACCGAGAACGGCTACCTGCTCTCGCGCCCCCCCGAAAACGTCCGCCTCGACGAGGTCATGCGCCTGTTCAAGAGCTTCACGCCGCTGCGCAACGGCGAAAAAGAGGCCGACGCGCTCGACCGCGTGCTCATCGATCTCGAAGGCTCGATGCGCTCGCAGCTACACGAAGTGACGCTGGC
>DAORCZ010000480.1:0-6435 GCA_035345735.1 Pseudomonadota bacterium
AGACCTGCACCGTCGATCCTCCCTCGGGCGGCGCCGGCGTCACCGGCCACTCGCTCGAGATGCGCAGCTCCAGATCGATCGACGTGACCACCTGATTTTTGGCCAGGGCAGGCGCTGCAAAGCGATAGCTGAACTCGCCGGTATCGGCGCCATAGACGTGCACGGCCTTGCCTTCGGTCCACACGCCCGAGCGCTCCCAGGCCAACTCGGCAAGCTCGGGCGGTGGGATCGATAGCAGCGCAGTGTGGTCATCGGGATGCTGATAGTTGGCGTGCGGCAGCGCTCGGGCACCGGGCTTGACGACGATCGAGGAATAGAGCGGCTGGGTTCGAATGCTGCCCCGCCCGGCCCCAACGATGCGCGGGTTGTCGGGGCCAAACGCCGCGTAGCCGCCCGTTGCTAGCTTGCTGGCCAGCGTGCTGAGCACCTGCCGCACATCGTCGGTATCGGGATGGTCGACGTGGATAGCAAAGTCGCGCACCTTGCCGCCCCACAGCTGATACGGCTCATACAGCCAGACCAAGGCGCCGCTCCCGCGATTGCGATAGTGCTGGGAAAGAAAGCGAGAAAACCACTCGCCCCGCGGCCGACCGTAAAGCGTCTGGCCGGCGTCGGTGTGATAGGCGAACTCGCCGATGACCAGGGGCTTTTTGGCGACGTAGCGACACAGCGCCGCGCGATCGTCGAGTAGCTCCAGCACGCGCCCGGCCCCGCGCCCATTTTCGAAGCCCTCTAGGCTCTCGGGATAGATGTGGCTGTCGCAGAAATCGACCTCGGGAAGCTGCTGGATGCGCAGCCACTCTTCGCGCTCGCGCAAAAGCGTGTAGCCCAGCGCGCCCGCCGAGATCATGTGGTTCTTGTCGTACTCGCGAATCAGCGCCGCCATCTCGTGCACCCAGGCGATGCGCGCGTTCAGTCCGCGATCGCTAAAGGCGGTCGATTCGTTCATCAGCTCCCAAGCGAAGATCGTCGGATCGTCGACATACATGACGCCGGTCACGGTGTTGCGACGGGTCAGGAGCTTCAGCAGGCCGGCGCGATAGAACTCGCGGGTGCGCGGGTGGGAATAGAACGACTCGTGATGCAGTCCCCACGAGGGTGCGCTGGTCCACTGCAGATACATCGGCGCGCCGCCGTAGTCAGGCCAGTTGTTGGCCAGGGTCAGCATCACGCGGATGCCGTGCAGGCGGGCCATGGCCAGCACGTTGTCCAGTGCGACGTAGGTGTCTTCGATGAAGCCGTAGGGCCCGGCGCGAAACAAAAGATAGTTGCGGAACCAGGAGTCGGCGGTCTCGACCCCCTCGCCCAGTGCCCAGACGCGCGCGACGGTGAGCCCGTCTTCGGCCAGCGCCGTGATCAGTTCGCGATAGCGCGGACGGTTCACATCGCCGTGCAGCGGATCGATGTTGGCGCCCAAGAAGCGAAACGGGCGATCGGTGAGGACGAATTCCCCGTGCCGCGACCGCACAAACTCGCCGGTGACAATCGGCTCGCGGATCGGCGGCGTCCGGTTCGCGGGGGCAGAGGGCGCGGATCGCTCGGGAACCGGCGACGGAGCGCGACCCTGCGACCAGCCAACGGCCGACAGCAGGAGGAGAAGGCCAGCCCAGATCAGGGGGGACGGCGGTCGGCGGCGAGTCCGCACTGCCCGCCCGATGCCGCGCGCTGGCATCGACCTAGGCTCTCCGACGGAGCAGGGCATAGACCGGCAAGCCAAGCAGGACCAGGGTCAGGCCATACAGCGCGCTCTTGCTATCCCCCTGCACGATGTAGACGACGAAGAAGATGGCCACCGCGATGAACAGCACCGTCGAGGCGGGATAGGCCAGCGTGCGATACGGGCGGTCGCGATCGGGCTGGCGGCGCCGCAGGATCGGCACGCAGGCGGCGGTCAGCGCGCCGAACAGCAGCGAGGCAAAGGTCGTGTAGGTCAGCAGGTCGTCATAGCGTCCCGAAACGGTCAGCGCCGCCGACCACAGCGCCAGCAGCCACAGCGCTCGTCCCGGCGCCCGCCGCGAATTGAGCTGCGCCGCACCCCGCCAGAACAGACCATCGCCCGCCATCGCGTAAAGCACGCGCGCCCCGCCCAGGATCATGCCGTTGATGCAGCCAAAGGTAGACACCAGGATGGCCGCCGCGATTAGCTTGGCTCCGGTATCGCCGCCGAACAGCAGGCGGGCTGCCTGCGCTGCGACGCGGTTTTCGGGAATCGTCGCCATCGTCGGCAGCGCGAACAGGTACAGGTACACCGCCGCCGCCCCGACATAGGTCAGCGTGGTGGCCACCGTGCCCATCACCAGCGCTCGCGGCAGGTTGCGCTGCGGATCACGGATCTCGGACGCCGCAAAGGTCACGGTGCTCCAGGCGTCGTAGCAGAACAGCGCCTTGCTGGCGGCCACGCCGAGGGCCCCCAGAAACAGCGGATGGCTGGCCATACTCGGCACGCTGGTAGAAAAAATCGGCGAAAAGTTCGCCAGGCTGCCGCCCCGTCGACCACCGAAAATCAAACCGGCGGCGATCAGCGCCCACAGGGCCAGCAGCTTGAGGCCGGTAAATGCCGTCTGCAGGCGCGCTCCCGCTTCGACGCCGCGCAGGTTGACCCAGGTGAGGACGGCAATCGTGCCCAGCGCCACCAAAGTCGCCGAGCTGATCTGCACCACGCCCAGCGGTCCCAGCGGCAGCGCGAGCAGGATGTTCCCCTCGCCGATGAGCGGAAAAAAGATGCCCAGGTACTTGGCGAAGGCGATGGCCACCGCCGCGATGAAGCCCGACTGAATGACGAAGAGCAGCGTCCAGCCGTACAGAAACCCGGGCAGTGGTCCCAGCGCCTGACGGAGATAGACATACGGCCCCCCCGCCTCCGGCATCATCGCGGCCAGCTCGGCAAAGCTCAGCGCGCCGAGCAGGGTGTACAGCCCGGCTAAGAGCCACAGCCCCAGGTACACCCCGGGAGCGCTGATGTTGCGCGCCATCAGCGACGGGGCGATGAAGATCCCCGAACCGATCATGCTGCCGACGAGCAGTGCCGCGGCATCGACCGCGCTCATGCTGCGCGTCAGCTTTTTGTCCCCCGGATCTGGGCGGACGCCGACTTCTTCTGCGTGGGTTGTCGAGGTAGACATGGGTGGCCGCGTCCGCGGGCTACGCAGCACAGACAGCGACGGGTAAGACGCTCGGCGCGGGGCTCTTCACGGGAAGCTGAGCTTAACGCAGCCACCTGCGTCGTCCATTTTTTCCCGACCCCGGCCATGGACCCGCGGTCAGCGACGGACGGACGGCGCGGGCAGCCGCCCCGCAAGGCAGCGCCCGGCGCCTATTCCTGGTCCCACAAGAGCAGCGAGTCGCGCGGTGCCGCCCGCCGCAGACTGCGCAGGTACTCGCGGGCATGCTTGACGCGATAGACGAAGCCTTCGATCTCTTCCTCGGTCAGCAGGCCCTGCATCTCGCGGGTCAGCGGCTCAAGCTCCAGCTCGAAGAGCTTGTTCGCCACTTCGCGCGGGAAGCGCTCGGCCTGCTTCAGCGTGCGCATCGCCAAGCGCGAACGCTTGTGATGCCGCTCTGGCCCGAAGCCCGCCCCCTGATCGATGAACACCATCTGCCCGTCGGACTCGTGCGTGTTGCCGCCCGACCAGCGATCGTGATTGAGGATCAGGTAGTCCAGCAAAAGCAGCGTGCTGATCTCAAGGACGCGCCGCCGCTTGTTGGCGGGCAGCGGCTCGCCGTGCAGCAGCATCGGTCGCCACCAGTCCAGCTCTTCTAAGCGCATGCCGTGCAGGTGCGGCACCCAGGCGATGATCGCCATCGCCACCATGCCGTCCGGCCCCACGTTCAGCTCTGCCTGCATGCGCTCGACCAGCGACTTGGGCATGTTGGCCATCAGCTGTTCCGCCGGGATGCGACGCACGCACGACGGCGGCACCATATCGAGGCCCAGTGCCCGTGAGACGCGATAGGCCGCGACTTCCGACTGATAGCGCGTGATCCGCACCTGATCCGGCTTGACCGCCGCCTGCAGCCCACCGTCGAAGAGGGCGCGCAGCGAGATCGACGAACCACCCCCCAGCGGCTTGAACTGCTTGATCGGGAGCTGGCAGATGCGCGACAGGATCTCCTCGTCGGGCTGGCCCAAGAAGTGCGGTGTCTGTTTCAGCGGCGCCGGCGGCGGCTCCTCACCAGCCGGCGGCGGCTCGAACGTCGGAATCTCGGCAGGCGGCGGCAGCCACAGCTCACGTCGGCTCCGCCCAGCGCTGAGCAGCGAGGCTTCGCTGCGCGTCCCTAGCTGCAGGCCGGCCATCCGCTCGCTCCACTGCGGAGGCGGTGCCCCGGCCCCAGTGGCCACCTGACCACCGCCCGAGCGGTCGAGTGGACCCAGGTACGCCGTGCGCGTGCCGGGCGACGACGTCGAGCGCCCGACGAGGCTCAGCGTACACAGCAGGACGACAGACAGCAGACGGAGATGATGCATAGCGCCGCCCTGCCCCCTAACCCCGGTTGGGGTCGCGGCGGGGGGACGCAGCACATCGAGCCGCCGCGGCTGGCCGGTGCTGTATGCGGTAGGTAGACGATTTACACATAGCTAGGGGGTGCACCCCGAAGTCAAACGAGGACACTATGGAACGGGATTGTAGCGCGATTTGCACAATAAACACAGCAACAAAAGGCAGGTTTTCGACGGGGATTCACCTAAAATCCCGCCTCACAGACATCTGCCCACATGCCCCGTATGCCGATCACAGCCGCATACATCGAATAGCTAGAAATTCATCAAATTAGCGGTCGCAGATATGCGCGATTACCTACCCAAAGACCGGCAGGCATACGTGAATAGGCGGTAGGTGACAGCGGGGATAAATCGGAGTATGAGGGAGTTATGCGCACACCTACACGTCCCCCTGGTTCCGTGGTTGGTGGTCTGGCCGATGCTCTGGCTCGGAGCGATTCCTGGCTGTCGCGGCTGCCGACACTCGCGGCGGGTGGGCTGGTGTTGGGCGGGGCGCTGGTCTCTGCGCTAAGCCTGGTCTCTTGTAACCCCGGCAGCCGCTTGCTCGACTGGGAAGGCAACCCGGAAGAGCCGGCCGACATGTCGGTGCCGCCGCTGACCTGCATGAAGGGCCGGCTGCGCTGTACCGCCAATCGCGACGCCACCGAGGAGTGTGACGGCAAGACCTGGCAGCCCAAGGCCACCTGCAATACCAAAGCCGGCGACACCTGCGTCGAGGGAACCTGCCGCACGCAGTGTGAGCTGGCCCCGCGCGGCAATGTCGGCTGCAGCTTTTTCCCGGTCAACCTGTGGTCCACCTCGACGGTGGGCGAGCTGGGAATCGTCGTCACCAACACCAGCGAGACGCTGTCGGCGGACGTGACCCTCGACGGCCCGGTGCGACCGACGCCTTCCAATCGCCAGACCGTGCCGCCGGGCGCGGCGGTGATCTTCCGCGTCCCGCACGGCGACGCCAAGCTGACCCAGACCGAGCAGGCCATGAAGGGCATGCACCTGTCCTCGACGGCGCCAGTGGCGGTGTATCAGTTCCATCCCATCGATGCCGCGACCGTATTTTCGGGCTCGGCGACGCTGCTGCTACCCGAGCACGTCATGGCGAAGAACTACTTCGTCATGTCGTACACCTACAACGCCGAGCTCATCACCAACCCGCCGCAGGGGCAGGGTCTCTTGGCCGTCGTCGCGCTGAGCAACGACACTCGCGTCGAGGTCACGGTTCCCGTCGAGACCATGCCGGGCCCCGGGGTGCCGGGACTCAAGCCGGGGCAGACCATGACCCGCACCCTCAACCGCCTGGAGGTGCTGGAGGTTGCGCAGCTCAAGTCGCGCGAAGACATCTCAGGCGCGACGGTGAAGGCCAGCGCGCCGGTGGCGGTATTCGGCGGCGCCGGCGGTGTGTCGATCCCGATGAGCGCAGTCGGCGGCAACCACCTGGGCGTGCAGATGTTCCCGCTTGAGACCTGGGGCAAGCGCTACATGGCGGCCAAGGTCAAGCAGCGCAACGCGACCGACCGCGACTACTACCGCATCGTGGCCAGCGTCGATAACACGACGATCACGCTCAAGGGTGGACCGGGCCTGCCGATGACCGTGCCGAAGCTGGCGCGCAGTCAGACCTTCGAGTTTTCCACCGCCGCCGACTTCGTGATCGAAGCGGACCAGCCCATCCTCGCCTTCCAGTACATGCCCGCCTGGGGCAACCTCTCGGGCGCCTACGATGCCGCGGCCTTCCCCGACGGGCTCCCGACGGAGTGCCCGGGCGGAACGCGCAGCGGCCCAGACAGCGTGCGCTGCTTGGGCGACGCCAACATCACGCCGCTCATCCCCATCGAGCAGTTCCGCAACGACTACATCTTCTACGTGCCGCTGACCTACAAGTACAACTACATCAACGTCTACGCGCCGCTCGATACCAAGCTCACCCTCGACGGAGT
>DAORCZ010000481.1:0-6429 GCA_035345735.1 Pseudomonadota bacterium
GGACGATCTGCGCCCGCTCTTCTTGTGTGCCGTGGGCTAGGCGCTGTCCCAGGTCCGACGGGGCGGTGGCCGGCTGGCCCAGGCGTCGCAGCAGCGAGTAGCTGGTCAGGCCATCGCTGCCACCGCGCGCCAGCCCTTCGCGCAGCACGGGTGCGGCCTGCGGTTCTCCCGCCTCGGCCAGTCGCTGGGCGGCGGCAAAGCGCACTGAAAATTCGCGGTCGCGCAGTAGGCGTCGCAGCAGCTCTTGGTCCTCTTTGCTGTGCTCGGCGACAGCTCGGCGGGTGTTGGCGTCGCCGCTCTCGGCGAGCTTGCGCAGGCCGGCGCGTTGCTCGCTATCGCCAAGCGTGGCCAGGGCGGAGCGCGCGATGACCTGTTCCTCGACGGTGCCGTTTTCGACCGCCTTGCTCAGCGAGCGCTGTCCGTCGGCGATGATGGCGCGACGTTCGTCGCCGGTCAGGTTCTTGGCGAGCCGGCCTAGGCTGCCCCAGGCCTCTTGCCGGACGCTGGCATCGCTGTCTTTGAGGGCCTGCTGCAACGAGGCGATGCCGCGCGTATCGCGTCGGCGTCCCAGCGCCCGTGCGGCGTTGCGACGTACCCGGGCATCGGAGTCGGTGACCAGGCTGGTGATGCGCTGCAGATCCTCGCCTTGGTCGCTCTCGGCCAGGACGAGCAGCGCTTCGGAGCGCACGACCCAGTCGTTGTCGGACAGGGCACTGCGCGCCCACGACAGGCTCTGCGCCGACATCACCGCCGGATCCGACTGGCTGACATCGAGGATGGCCGCGGCCAGCGCCTGGCGCAGATCCTCGAAGGCGGCGTCGTTGCCCAGCGAGTCCAACGACTGACCGAGGAGGCGCAGGTCGCCAAGCTGACCGAGCAGGCCAAGTCCCTCGACTGCGAGAACACGAGCCGGGACCGCTGCCTCGCGATCGGCGAGCACCTTGCGCAGCACCGGACCGACCGCCGGCTCGGACGGCGCCGCCAGCGTGCGGGCGGCCAGGAGCTGATGCGGCCCGGCATCGTGGCTGAGCTGACGCAGGAAGGCCAGCGCCTGCGGCTCCCGTGCTTTGACCAGGCGAGCCGCCGCCGCGATCCGCTCTTCCATCGGCGCGCTGCTCTGCATCCGGGTCAGCAGCTGGCGCGTGGCAGAGGCCACTGCGGCCTGCGACAAGCAGCCCAGCGCTCCGCCTTGTACCGCCGCTGGCAGGATGCCTCGCTCCAGCCACGTCGTCAGCAGCTCGACGGCGCGCAGGTCCCCTTGATCGCACAGCAAGAAGGCGGCCCGCAGGCGCAGATCCGACCCGGTTGGGCTGCCGGCTGCCGCGCTGCCTTCCAGCGCTTGTCGCAAGAAGCGGGTGCCCCCCTCATCGCCAAGCTGCGCCATCGCCGAAGCGGCCGCGACCTTGACGCTGGCCGCGCTGTCACCCTCCAGCGTGCGTCGGAGCTCGCTGGCCGTCGCTGCGTCGCCAAGTCGTGCCAGGCTCAGCGCCGCTTGCGCTCGCACCTCGGGAGTCTGGTCAGAGAGCAGGTTGCCGATGGCGCTCTTGGCCGAGATCTCGCCAGCGCGGCCCAGCGCTTGGCTGGCCATGCGTCGAAGCTCCGGTGTCGGGGCTTGCAGCGCTTGCGTCAAGATCTGCACCGCCCGTTGGCGCAAGCCGATGATCTCGGCCAGCGAGGGGCGCGCGGCTCCGTCATTTGTCTGGGACGGGCCGCGGCGCAGCACCAGCGTGGCGATGATGCCGAGGCTGAGCCCCAGCCCCAGCGCCGCCAGCAGCCAGGTCCGTGGCCGACCGTACTTCACGAAAAAATCCGAGGCCAGCCCGCGCACGATCGCCGAGCGACTGCTCGGACCTACCCCGTGGCTGCGGTTGCGGCCCTCCAGCCCGTCGATCTCGGCGGTGAGGACCTGGGCTAGCTCGGACATCGAGGTGAAGCGATCCTCGGCGTGCTTGGCGAGGCAGCGCAGCACCAGCGCTTCGATGGCGTCGCTGATGGTCAGCTCGGGGAGGCGCTGGCGCGGTGGCACGGCATTGGTCTCGACGTGCATCCGCATGACCGCCTCGGCCGTGTCGGCCATAAACGGCAGCGAGCCGGTCAGCATGCGGTACAGGATGCAGCCGAAGGCGTACTGATCCGTGCGTGCGTCGACGATGCCCCCATCGATCTGCTCGGGCGCCATGTACTGCGGGGTGCCGACCTGCGCATCGGCGCGGGTCAGCGCTGAGCCGAGGCTGGCCTGCTGGTCCCGCGCGGCGGTCGCGCCGCCGGCCGAGGTCTCCGAGGGAGTCGCCCCGTCCCCGTCCCGTTCCGCCTCAGCTTGGTTGAGCAGCCCCGAGGTGTCCTTGGCGACACCAAAATCGACGATCTTGACGAAGTCCTCCTGCCCGACGGTGGCATCCCCCGGCAAGAGGAAGATATTACTGGGCTTAAGATCGCGGTGGACGATCCCCTGGTCGTGGACCGTCTGCATGCCCTTGGCGATCTGCAGGGCGATGCGGTAGGCCCGCAGCGGGGGGAGCGGACCGGTGCGCAGGACCTCGGCCAGCGTCGGTCCGCTGAGGAATTCCATGACCAGATACGGTCGACTGTCGGACAGCACGCCGTAGTCGGCGAGGTAGACGATGTTCGGGTGCCGGACCTTGGAGGCCATCTGCGCTTCGAGGAGGAAGCGCTTGCGGCTGATCTCGCCGGCGCTGCGCACCAGCACCTTGACTGCCACCTTGGTCTTGAGTGCCAGATGCTCGGCTTGGTAGACGATGCCCATGCCGCCTTCGCCGACGCGCTTTTCCAGGCGGTAGCGCTCGCCGATCACCGAGCCCAAGATGTTGTCGCCAGCGACGCTGACGACGTTCCCTGTGCCGCCGCGACGAGACTCGCGTGAGACGCCCGAGAAGCCGTCGGAGGTGGCGTCGAGTCCAGCGGGCTCGGGCCCGCCGCTGGCCCCGGTCGGTTCAAGGGCGAAGCTGCTCGCCGAGCCCTCGACAGGGTTGGGCAGAGCCCGTCCGGGCGCCGGTGCCGGGTGCTGCGACGAATCGCCAGAGTCGACGGTTTGGCCTAGCGCCAGCGCTGCATCGAACTTCGCGTCGATCGAGCCCGCCCTTCCGGCTCCGCCTGATGACACGGGTCCGCCGCCGCTAGACGACGACGTACCCGTGGGCGGGGGGGGCCTGCTAGTCCCGTGACGCATTGCAGCCCTTCTATCTTACAGGATGAGTCGGGACACAGCCTCAGATCCGTCGCCTGTTTGCGCCGGGGTTTCGACTAGGGCGGGGGGCTGTCCGGTGTCCGCCTGCCGACCGGGAAGACGAACTCCAGCGGCGAGTGCCACAGCCGTCGGAGCAGCGAGCGGACGAGCCCGAAGAGTTCGCGACTGCGGACGCCACGGGCGCGCAGAGCGACCCACAGCGCCAGCATGAAGCTGACGCCAAAGTTGGCCGCCAGGATGAGCAGGATTCCGAGAGCGGCGTAGAGGTAGTCGCGGCTGAGCAGCGCCCGCGCCCCCCCGGCCATGACGTCGGTAGCCGCCGACAGCGCGAGCGAGCCCGTCGAGAGGGTGACGTGCCGGACCTCCGTGGGCAGGCCAAAGAACTGGCCCACCACCGGCGACATGCCGAGCAGGATGCCGAGGGTGACGACGCCACCGATCCCCGCGACCTGCCGCTCCAGCGTCCGGCCGAGCCAGCTGGCGATCCGCACCCCGAGCCAGCGACGGATTCGGCGACTGCCGGCGATGCCCGCGGGCAGGTGGTGGTAGACCGTCCAGTTCTCTAGCCAGCCGGCAGCGATGCTCGACAGCCATAGGTACACACCCGTCAGTATCGCGAAGGGCAGGGCGATGAGCGGGTGCATCGAGTGCACGG
Organism: Pseudomonadota bacterium; assembly: GCA_035345735.1. Classification (GTDB taxonomy): domain Bacteria; phylum Myxococcota_A; class Polyangia; order Palsa-1104; family JAEUJZ01; genus JAEUJZ01. The sequence continues at coordinate 3,861 of DAORCZ010000481.1, forward strand.
TGTACGCCGCGCTGGCTGGGGAGAGGAAATTGTGCCCGGTGCGCAAGCGCCACAGCCAGTCACAGAGCAGGGCCGCCGGAATCACCGCCCCGAGGTTGCCCAGGGCCGATGCCATCTGCGAGCGCGTGATGCGGGAAATCATGTCGAGCAGGCGATCGAAGTCTGGCCCCTCAGGAGCCACGGAGCGACCGCGCTGCGACAGGGCTCCGGCGAGGGCGGCGGCGGTCATGGAGGGCTGCTTGGTGGCCAGCGTGAAGTGACAGAGCTGGATGATGACGAAGGACAGCGCATAGTTCGTCGAGGCGACAAGCCCGGCGAAGAAGGCCGGCAGCTTCCAGGCGGACAGCAGGTACTTGAGGACAGCGGTTCCGGCGGTCAGCACCCCGGCACCGCAGCCGGCCAGCAGCATCTGTCGCCACTCAGACGGGGTCTCGGTGATGTACTTTTCGCCGCTTTTGCCGGTGCGTTCGACGATCTTGCGCGATAGCTGCTGCGTGCTGGTGCGAAACAGGGCCCGCAGGCTGTGATGCTGCGTCTGCGCGTCGATCAAGTCGGCGACAAACTGGGCAACCTCGTGCCCTGATTCGTCGCTCTCCGCGGGCTGCGAAAACAGCAGCCCGAGCAGCGCTTCGATGCGCCCGACCTTGGCGTTGATCAGCTCCAAGCGGTAGACCAGATCGACGCTGACGCCGTAGTCTTCGAGGTGACCCAGCACCTGCTGCACGGCCTGGCGACAGTCTTGGATGGCGACGAAGGCCTCGACGATGTTGCTGCCGCCTAGGCTGCTGCTGCTGGGCTCGGCCGAGCCGGTGGTCCGCTTGCCGCTGAGCAACCCCTCGCAGATCTGTCGCAGCCGTAAGAAGGGCAGGTCGGACAACGCGGTCTCGGGCATGCGCTCACGCACATCATTGGCCAGGCCCAGCGCGCAGACCCGCGAGGTGAGGACGATGACGGCTTCGTGGATTGCGTAGCGCAGGTTCTGCCACGGCCCCGTCGCGGAAGCGGGCTCAGAAGCAGGTCGAATCTGCAAGAGATTCAGCAGGCGCTCGAACAGCGGGCGCGGTACGCGGGTCAGCCAGCGCGCATCTTCGCTCGTCGGCAGCACCCGCAGAAGGAGCTCGGACAGGCGGTTGAAGTTCGGCGGGCGCGGCAGGATCGACTCGGACAGCCGGGCCGTCGCCTCGCGCCAGAAACCGGGCTCTTGCGCCAGGCCGACGTCGGTAAACAGGCCGGTTGCTTGGGTCTGCTGCAGCACCGACTGCAAGAGCAAGCTGAAGGCCCAGCGCCAGGGCACGACTTGCTCCAGCACGCTGACCAGAAGCTCTAGATGCAGCGTGCGGGCGTCTAGCTCTTGCAACAGATGCAGCGAGGTCTGGCGTCGGCTGCGCGGCCAGCCACGTCGATGCAGCCAGTCACTGAGGCGCTCCAGCCAGTCAAGCTGCGCTTCCAGATCCCAGCTCGCATCGATCTCGGAGAGCAGGCCGTGCAGCCGGGTGACGATGCGGCTCTGCGGGGCGTCGGGCAGGAAGCGCTGGCCCAGCGCCAGCGGATCGGGGATGTCAGCCGTGGGCTCAGCGCCGGCGAGGTCGGGGATCAGGCGGGGGCGCGGGGGCGTGGCGCTCGCGGCCGTCATCGGGCCGGGAGTGGACCTGGGATCGCCAGGCGGGCCCAGTCGGACTGGCTGCCCCGACAGGGCTTGATCTAGAGCGATGCTCTCTTCCGAGCGTGGCACCGGGCCAGGCGGTCCAGCCGAGGCTGCGTTCCCCCCTCCCTGCTTGCGATCACCCGATGCGTCGCTCACGTGCCCCCCACGTCACAGCCCCAGGTAGACAAACGGGATCGCCGGACCGGAGGTCCTAAGAGCGCGATCCTGATACTCCTCACCAGGGTAGCCGGGATTTCCTGCCGACGGGAAGAAATGTGGGCAGGGGGCTTGAGGGGCCCGCTGCTGATTTGTCGTCCTGCCCAGCGCGCCCGCCGGCCGCCTGAAGTTCTGCCCAAAAGGTGGCGAATCGGCGAAGATGGAAGCGATTGTCTGACGCTCGCTGCCGCCTCCTCGCTACCGCCGCAGCCAGCGTCCGACCCACGCTCACTAGACACACAGATCATCGTCGATTCCGGCCGAAGTACTCGCCCGCGCGAGCGCGGCCCGGGAGTTTTCGCAACTCGGGGAGATTGGCATGTTGAGACACTCGCTTCGTCCTTCCGCTCTTGCGCTACCGGCGGCTGCCCTGACGGTTGCCCTGCCGGCGCTGGCTTCGGCCCAGGCACCCGCTTGGAGCCCGGCGGCCTCACCGGCTCAGACGCCAGCGGCGGCGCCCGCGGCAGTAACCCCTCCGGCCCCGACGCAGAGCCCAGCGGCGGCACCCGCGGCGCCGGCTGGCGATAGCGGCGCGGCGACGGCTGGGCATGCAGCGCAGGCGGCGCAGGCTCCGGCAGAGCCGCAGGCCACCAGCCCAGCCCCGATGCCTGAGTCACACATGCCGCCGCCTGAGCATGGCATGGGCCACCCCTACTACCCGGGGCAGGGCAGGCCAGCGCAGGCCGGTCGTGGCTTTGTCATGTCGGC
>DAORCZ010000482.1:0-3520 GCA_035345735.1 Pseudomonadota bacterium
TGATCGCCAACCTGACGCTGGAGCAGTGCCTGCAGAATCGCAAGGAGTCGATCGCACGCTTCCTGATGGAAGAGATCACGCCCGTGGTATCGGGCAGTGGCCGCGGCGAAGACACCACGGACCAGGGCTGGGGCGTGGTCATCGACACCATCGAGATCCAGGATGTGAAGATCCTGTCGCGGCAGGTGTTTGAGCATCTGCAAGCACCTTATCGCGCCGAGATCGCGATGAAGGCCGAGATGGCCGAGCTGGAACGTCAGCGCTCGGTGGCCGAGCGGCGCAGCATGACCGAGCGGCAGTCGGCGGAGGCCACCATTTTGGCGCAGCGCGAGACGCGTATCCTTAAGGCGCGCTCGGAAGCGGAAGCGGCTGAGAGCGAGTCGGCCGAAGCGCTGCGTGCAGAGCAGGCCAAGGCGCGGGTAGCGAGTGACGAGCTGGCGCGCAAAGAGGCGCTGTCGCGCAAGCGAGTCGCGGTCGAAGAAGGCATCGCCATGCAGACCACCGAGAGCAACGCCTCGCTAGAGCGACGACGACAGCAGATCAAGCAAGAGCAAGAGATGGCGCAGCTCAAGCTGCAAGAGGAGAAGCGCGTGACCTCGGCTCAGGTCGAGCTGCGGGCTCTCAACAGCGAGGCTGAGCTAGCCGAGCAGGCGCACCAGGCCGACATGCGCAAGCAAGAGCAGCTCGCCGCTCGTCGCGCCATCGCGCAGGGGGCCGAGCTGAGCCTGGCGCAGAAGAAGGCCGAGCACGAAGCCGAGCAGCGCAAGGAACGCATCGCGCTGGAGAAGCTGGAGGCCGAGGCCGAGGTCAGTCGTCAGCGCGCGCTGGCCGAAGTGGAGCAGATGCTGATGCAAGGCCGCGTGCTGCGCGATCTGGTGACCCAGGGGCTGCCGCATATCGCCGCGGCGTTCAAGCAGAACTTCGGTCCCATCCACTACACGCACGTCGGGCAGGGCAGCGATGCCGGTCCGCTGGGCATGATTGGCGGGGCGATGACCCAGGTGCTGGCAGTGGCCAAGAGCTTCGGCCTGGATCCCGCGAAGCTGGTCCCCCCCGATCCGCCGGCCGCGGCCCCGCCGACCCTGGCGAGCGAGGACACCGGCTCGCTGGCCACTCCCGACAAGCCCTAGCGCGCCTCGGCAGCCGAGATCACGCGCTGCAGGCTGCCATCGAGATCTGCGGACGACTCTCCGCGCAGGCTGAAGTAGTCGCTGGGGCCGCGCGGGCTGTCGTCGATGTGCAGCTGCAGCTCGAACGGTGAGTCCTCGTCGGGCGCGGCGATCGGCTGGATGGTAAAGCGCACTCGCACATTTTCGCCTGTGTGCGGCAGCTTGAAGTGAATGCGCGAGCCATCCTGATCGAACTGGAACAGCTCGAACTGTCCTGCGTAGAGCGTCCGATCCTGAAACACTCCCCCACCCATGTTTGGAACGAAGCGGAAGACGTGCAGCCGATCGGTTGGCGACTGCGGCACGCGGTCGATCCAGTTGCGATCGATCAGCAGGCGTCGCGCTTCGGGCGGCGGCAGGGCGCGCTCGTTCTTTGAGCTGTGGCAGCCAGACAGGAGGGAGGTCGCAAGGAGGGTCGAGCAGGCAAGCAGGGTAGAGCGCTGAGACAACATGGCCGCAGTGTATCAGGGGCCCCGGGGCCGAGCCCAGCCGCTGCCGACCCTAGCCGCGCGGTTCGGTGATGTGGCCCCACTTTTTGAGGTCGGTGAGCGTGTCGAGAATGCTCTCCTCTAGGGGGCGAAACTTTAGGCCCAGCTCGCTTTCGATCTTGCCGTGATCGAAGCGAGGAACCCGACCGACGTGGGTGCGCAGATAGCTGCCGATGCCCTTGGGCTGCAGGTACGAGCTGAGGCGCACCACGTAGTCCCCCAGGCCGCAGTCGAGGCCAATGCTCGGCAGCTTGTACGCACCATAACCCGAGGTGCGCAGGACCTCGACCAGGTCGCGCATGCTGATCGTGCGATTGGCGCAGATGTAGCGACCTTTGGCGGAAGCGACCTCCATGGCCAGCACGTGCGACAGCGCGACATCGCGCACATCGACGAAGCCCCAGGAGATGCTCATCACGCCGGGATAGGCCCCACGCAGGAGGTCGATGAACATCTGCGGCGAGGTATTGATCGCGGCCGATAGCGATGGACCGATCACCAGGAACGGATTGATGACCACCAGGTCAAAGCCTGGCTTGGCCTTCTCGACAAACTCCCATCCCGCCTTTTCGGCCAGAGTCTTCGACAGGTAGTAGGGGTTGCGCTCCAGCGTCGACTTGGTGTTCCAGTCGGCTTCGGTGAGCACATGGTCCGAGTCTGGTTCATCGGTGATCGCGGCCATCGAGGACGTCAGTACGACCCGCTTCACCGTCCCGGCGCGCTGACAAGATTCGAGCACGGTCTGGGTCCCCTGCACCGCGGGGTCCACCAGGTCGTGCTGCGGATCTTTGGCGTCGAGCACGTACGGACTTGCGGTGTGCATGACGTACTCGCAGCCCGCCACCGCGCCATCAAACGAGCCGGGCTTCATCAGGTCGGCTTCGACGAGCTCTAGACGGTCGCTGGCGCCGGGCAGAGCGCGCAGGTGGGCGATGTCTTTTTCCTTTTCGGGCCGCAGGCTGCGGACTGTGCCGCGGACGCGATAACCACGAGCCAGAAGCTGCGCAACAAGGTGTGAAGCGATGTAGCCAGCAGCACCCGTGACACAGACGGGTGCCGTCGAGACGGGCGGCTTGGGGGCAGAGCTAGTCATGGCGCGAATCCTCCGCGCCCTATCGTAGAGGCTGTGGTGTCAGGTGGGGGAAGATTCGCCGCGCTGGGCGGTCGCCTTGGCGCGCTAGACGAAGGGATGATGAGCCGAGAGGAACTGTTCGAGCGTCACGGCGGCGCGGCGACGGGCGCGGTCGAGTGGCTTTTCCGCCCACGGCGCTAGCCGCACGACATCGGTGAGCGTGCTCTGCAGACCTTGCCGAGCCCGATCCATCGTGTGCTGAGCCGAGCGCGGCTGTCGCCAGGCAACGACGCGCCGTTCGACGCCAATCCAGAAGCGTCGTCGGCACTCCAGCGAAGCCAGCGTGCCCTGCCGCACCTGGGCCTGGCCCGCCGAGGTATCGCAGTAGCGAAACAGCGCCTCTTCCAGCCAAGCGCCGTGGTTTTCATCCTGTGCGATGTGCAGCGTGAAGTAGTTGATCTCTTCTTCGCTGAATCCAGCGCGGCGCAGTCCATCGATGAGCGGCGGAAACATGTGGGGAATGGCCCACTCGTGTCCCGGGCCCACGGCGCCCAAGCCGACCAGGAACGGTCCCCGCGCGGTCATGTCGAGGTGCTGGTTGATGAAGCTCACCACCTCGGGGGCAAGGGCGCTCGACAGCTCTTCCCCGGGCTCGGCACCGGCGGCGCGCAGGAAGCCGCGATAAAGCGTCGGGTGGTCCTTGCCTTCAGAACCCTCGCCGTATTCATCCACTAACACGCGAGCCAGCCAGAGCTTGGCCTCGCTATCCGGAGCATTGAGCAGCAGCCGCT
>DAORCZ010000482.1:3620-6426 GCA_035345735.1 Pseudomonadota bacterium
ACGCGAGCCAGCCAGAGCTTGGCCTCGCTATCCGGAGCATTGAGCAGCAGCCGCTCCAGATACGTCGTGAACATGTGCACCAGGGCGTAGTGCTGCAGCCCATAGCTCTTGTAGTCGTGACGCGTAAACGGCGTCACCGCGATCCGGGCCAGGAACGGATGATTGACCGCCGGGTGGGTGCGCACCTCTTCGCGCAGCTCTTCAAGAAATCGTCGGGCGACACTCATGGCAGCACCTGCAGGTGAAGGCGGTTTTGCGCGTCGGGGGCCGGAGCCTGACCAGGGATGGGCACGCCGGGCGGCAGGATGGGCGGTGGCGGACGTCGCTCGTGCCGGACCAGCAGCCCCTCTTCATCGCGCAGGAAGCTCTGCGGATCGTAGTGAACGGTACGGTAGCGCCACCAGCGCCAGGCAAAGCGCGGGTAGTTCTTGGCCGCCGCGGTCCAGAAGTCCCAGCGACGGGCCAAGACCTTGGGCGCCAGACCCTGAAACAGCGACGGCGCTGTGGCGTTGCCATTGCGGGCATAGTGGCGATAGAACTCGCTGCGCGGCAGCTTGGTCTGTGTCACGCAGTGCAGAAGATCGAACATCCGCAGGTCATCGGTGATGAGATCGTTCTGTCGCCGCTTGTACATCTCGGTGCCGGGGAGCGGCGTCAGGATGGTCACGATCGGCAGCGCCACGCCCAGCTTGTTGATGCCGGAGTACAGGTCTTCAAAGTCGCGCTCATCGAACTCCGGCCGCGCCAGGAAGATTCCCGTCGAGACGATGCCGTTTTCGCGCAGGATTTCGGCCGCGCGTTGGTTCTTGTCGCGATTGTTCTTCTTGCGTAGCTCGACCAGCGCTTCATCGTCATTGGTCTCGTAGCCGCTGAGCAGGCCCATGAAGCCGACCGAGGCCAGCTTGGCGATAAGCTCGGGGTACTCGGCCACGAAGTCGGTGCGCCCCTGCGTCATCCAGAACTTGTGGACGCGGCGACTGCGCAACTCTTCGTACAGTTCTTCCAGGCGACGGCGGTTGGTCAGGAAGTTGTCGTCGAGGATGAAGACGAAGCGCTCCTTGGCGCGCTCCATCTGATCGACGATCTTTTTGGCTGACAGGTAGCGCGTGCGGCGCTCGTAGAACTCCCAGATGGCGCAGAAGTTACAGTCGAAGCTGCAGCCGCGCGACGTGAAGATCGAGGCCATCGGCTGCGCCACCATGAAGAAGTAGTGCTTGCGATAGTGCTCGACCAAATGCGCCGCGGGCATCGGCAGCGAGTCGAGCTGCGTCGATTGCGAGCGGGCGGGCGTCTTGCGGAAGCAGACCACCGGCTGGGTCGCGGTGCCTTCGCGGTAGACGATGCCGTTGATCTGCGAGAAGTCGGGCGGCCTGCCAGCTCCCTTGGCGCGTTCGACTTCGCGGACTAGCTCGGCGAAGGTGTGTTCGCCTTCACCGCGCACGATGACGTCGATGAAGGGGTCGCAGAATTCCTCGGTCGAAAGCGTCGGGTGATGGCCGCCGATGACGGTGACCACGTCCTTGGACCAGCGCTTGGCAGAATAGAGCAGCGCCTTGGCCTGATAGCAGTCGGTGGTCATGCTGGTGACGCCGACGATGTCCGGCTTGAAGGTGCGCAGGGTATCGGTGAATACCGTCGCTTCTTCGATGCGCATATCGAGGATTCGCACTTCGTGCCCTTCCCCGATTACCGCGCCGGCGACCGCAGTGAGCGCGACCGGCTCGCTCATCCAAATCATATTCTCAAGACCAAGCCGGCCCTTTTCAAACGGGGCAGGCTGCGCAAGCAGAATACGCATCGATAGATCACTCCTTTGCCGGTATTACGATTCCGGCACCGTTCCCAGTTCCCAAGGTCGATGTCTTATGGCTGTTTCGTGGCCCCTGCCTGCCGGATTTCCGGACTACCTGGGCGCACTCTCATTCCTTTGCCCACACCCCAATACCGGCGAGTCGGTAACCCCTCACTTTTACGATGATCCGACAACAGGGTTCGGGCGCCGTGCAGCGACGGGGCTGCTCAGGGGCGGGGGATAAGCTAGCAATGTAGGAAGGAATCTTGCGGAACGTCGACCGGACCAGGTTTGTGGAAGGTTTGGTAATCACGGCCGGAGTTCCGAAGTTCTTATAGGGGTCTGTTTAGAATGCACGATCGGAGTTGTGAATCAAGAACGGAGTATGCGATTTTGTGAAGTACCGCGGATCAGATTCCGGAGAATCAACCAGAGTCCCCAGACTGCGGTCGTTGGCAGGACGAGTCATCCTCGTTGGCCTTTTCTTCCACCCTCACGTTCCACCCCAAGGGGCCCATCTTGAAGATCTCCTTCGTCGCGACCCGCAAGAACTTTGATCGCACCGAGCGTGAGCTGTACGAGATGGACCTGATGCTGCGGGTCCTCGGCTTCAAGCGCTCCTTCTTGGATCTCGGACTGCTTACCGTGGCGGCGTGCACGCCCAGCCACGTGAACATCGAGATCTTCGACGAGTACTTCGCGGATCTGGACTACGACGTGAAGACCGACGTCGTGGCTCTTTCGGCCAAGACCTCGTGCGTGTCGAAGGCCTACGATGCGGCTCAGCGCTTTCGAGCACGCGGCAAGCGCGTGATCTTGGGCGGCATCCACGCCTCGCTACGACCGGAAGAAGCGCTGCAGCACGTCGACTGCATCGTCACCGGTGAGGCGGAGGCGCTGTGGCCGCACGTCGTCCGCGACCTGGAAGCGGGCAAGCTGAAGTCGCGCTACGACGCCGTGGGGTATCCGCCGATGGATGCCATCCCGGTGCCGGCGTGGCGGGCGGTCGACACC
>DAORCZ010000483.1:0-6392 GCA_035345735.1 Pseudomonadota bacterium
GAGCCGGCGGCGCGATCTTCGTGCACTTGGGCACCCTCCGCGTCGTCAACTCGACGCTAACGGGCAACACCGCGACGGGCGGCAGCGCCGGCCTCAACGGCGGGAACGCAGTCGGCAACGGCGGCAGCGGCTACGGCGGCGCCATCTTCAACCTCAACGGCACCGTCGAGCTAACCAACGCCACGGTAGCCAACAACAATGTGCAGGCCGGGTCGGGAACAAGCGGCGGCAGCGCCGATGGTAGCGACGTCTTCAATCTCTCCTACGGCGGCGGCAATCCCACGGCCACCGTCACGCTGAAGAACAGCATCCTGGCCAACGCCCCCGGCACCGTGAAGAACCTGGTCCAGGTTCAGGAGACCGGCACCGCCACGACGACCGCCGGAGCTGAAAACATCATCATGTCGGTCACGAACACGGGCGGCACGCTGACCAACACCGCTCGCACCACCGACCCGCAGCTAGGCACCCTGGCCGATAACGGGGGCCCCAACCAGACGCTGCTTCCGGCCGCCGCAAGCGTAGCCGACGACAGTGGCGATCCAACGGTCTGCAACGGCACGTTGGTGGGCAGCTTGGACCAGCGCGGCATCCGTCGCATCGACCAGAAGTGCACGGTCGGCGCCGTCGAGCTTTCCAGCCAGGGCAAGACCTGCACCGCGGCCGCGGACTGCGGCACCGGCTTCTGCGTCGATGGCCGCTGCTGCGATACCGCCTGCGGCGATAGCAACACCAGCGACTGCCAGGCCTGCTCCGTCGCGGCGGGAGCCAGCACGGATGGCACCTGTTCACTCCTTGGATCGGCCACCACCTGCCGCGCTGCGGCTGGCGTCTGCGATGTGGCTGAGCAGTGCTCCGGCACCTCGGCGGCCTGCCCAGCGGATGGCGTGGCGCCGGCCATGCAGGTCTGCCGTCCGGCCACCAACGCTGCCGATGTGGCCGAGGTCTGCGACGGCACAACGGTCAACTGCCCGGCGGATACCGGCACGACGAACAACCTGAAGGTCGTGCTGATTGGCGGTGGTTTTGGCTGCTCGGCGGCGGACGGAACCCGCAGCCAGGCGCAGCCGGTCGGCTTCTTCGCCACCCTCCTTGGCCTCGGCGCGCTGCTCTTTGCTCGCCGCGGTCGTCGCCAAGATCAGGGAGCCTAGCCCCGCGCCATGCCGCCCCTCGCCCCGCACCCAACGCCAACGAGAAGGAGTCGCCTCGTGAGCTCACCATTCCGATTTCGATCGACACTTGCCGCGCTGCTACTACTCGGCGCTAGTGCCTCTGTGGCGGATGCCCAGCAGATCCCGCTGGGATTCAACACCAACCGCTACGAGCCGACGACGGCCGGGGAGTGGAGCTTCTGGGTCGATCATCCCTGGTATTCCTCGACGCGACGCTTCGCGGCCGGGGTCACGGCGAACTACACCCACAATCAGCTGATCCTGGGACAGCAGGGCGCCAACGGCTCGATCATGCGCACCAACGTGCTGCAGCAGCACTTCGTGTCGCTGCACGTCGATCTCGCGGCCTCGTTTTTCGATCGCTTGACGTTGAGCGCATCGATCCCGGTGACCGTCCTCTCGCAAGGCGATGGGACGACGGTCGCGGGACTGCCCACCACAGGGCCGGGCTTTGGTGATCCGCGGTTCGGCATCATGGTCCGCCTTGCCGGCCAGCCCGACGAGAGCCCGATCTCGCTGTCGATTTCGGCACAGGCTTGGGCGCCGCTTGCCGATGGCAGCCTGAACGCCGTGTCGTTCCGCAACGACGCGAACTTCCGCTTCCTGCCGAAGCTGATCTTGGCCGGCTATGGCTCGCATATTCGTTGGTCGTTGACCGGCGGATTCTTGTATCGCCCCGAGGCACGCCTGGCGGTGGGGAGTCTGCTTGGCGGCACGGCGGGCTCTGAGCTTCAGCTCGGCGCCTCGCTGTACTACGCGGACAAAGAGCGACGCTTTGCGGTGGGTCCCGAAGCCGTCATGGGCACCATCGTCCTGCCCAACCAGGCGTTCCAGCCCGAGGCAACCAGCCTCGAAGTCCTGGCCGGCTTCCACTACAACATCGCCCACGTGCTGCAGCTTGGAGCCGCGGGTGGCGTGGGTCTGTTGCGGCAGCCGGGTACGCCCGATGGTCGCGCGCTGTTGCGCTTGGCGTATGCCCCGCTGGTCAAGCCGGTCAAGGATGCCGACAAGGACGGCGTGCCGGACGAGCAGGACCTGTGCCCCGATGTCGCGGCGGGTGCGCGTCCTGACCCCGAGCGCAAGGGCTGTCCGCTGACCGACGCCGACGAGGACGGCATCTTCGACAGCGAAGACCTGTGTCCCAAGACGGCCGCCGGCCCCAACCCGGATCCCGGCAAGCGCGGCTGTCCCGCGACGGACAGCGATGGCGACGGCGTGTGGGATTACGAAGATCAGTGCGTCGACAAGCCGGCCGGCAAGAACCCCGATCCCGAAAAGAAGGGCTGCCCGCTCAAGGATCGCGACGAAGATGGCGTGTTCGATAATGAAGACCAGTGTGTCGACACGCCGGCTGGCGATCATCCCGATCCGGGGCGCAAGGGCTGCCCAGCCACCGACAAGGATGGCGACGGCGTCTACGACCACGAGGATCAGTGCCTGACCGTGCCCGCCGGGGCCAAGCCCGACCCGGCCAAGCGCGGCTGCCCGCTGCCCGATCGCGACGGCGACACGGTCGTCGATCCCGAGGACGCTTGTCCGGACAAGCCAGGTGCACCGTCCTCCGATCCGAAGAAGAACGGCTGCCCCGGCCTGGTCGAGGTCAAGGGCGGCATGATCATCATCAAGCAGCAGATCTTCTTCGCCACCAACAAGGACGTCATCCTGCCGAAGAGCTTCCCGGTGCTGAAGGCCGTGGCTGAGGTTCTCAAGGTGCAGCCGCAGGTCAAGAAGGTGGAGATCGAAGGACACACCGACAACAAGGGCAAGTCGGACAAGAACCTCGATCTCTCAAACCGCCGCGCCGCCAGCGTGCGCCAGCACCTGGTGAGCAAAGAAGGCATCGACGGCGGACGGTTGGAATCGCACGGCTACGGCGACACCAAGCCCATCGCCGACAACAAGAACGAGAAGGGCCGAGCGCTGAACCGCCGGGTCGACTTCCGCATCGTCGATCCGCCGCAGAGTCAGGCAGGCGGAGCGCAGCAGAGCGCGTTGCCGGCACAGACGGTAGCGGCTCCTGCCCAGGCGCCCGCCAAGACCGAGGCCCCGCCCGCCACCGCTGGCAAGGCCGACAAGGCCGACAAGAAAGCCGACAAGGCCGACAAGAAAGCCGACAAGGCCGACAAGAAGGCCGACAAGGCCGACAAGAAGGCCGACAAGGCCGACAAGAAGGCCGACAAGAAGGCCGACAAGAAGGCCGACAAGGCCGACAAGGCCGACAAGAAGACCACCAAAAAAGCCAAGTAGGCGGCGATCTCTTCAAGCCTTGCGGCCTCGCGTGATGCCGCTGCCAGCCCGCCCCCTCCCTCCTCTCTCCCCATCCTTACCCTCGTGATTCGCCTCGGGGCCGCTCGCGGCTCTGGAGCCAAGCGGCCCCCTGCCCAGACCCGCACGCCCGACCTTTGCCGGCTGGGAACGGCCGAGGCGACCTGTACATGAAATCTGACCTATAGTCAGATTTGTGCGATGCTGAGACTGAATCTTCTGCACCGCAATGGGGATGGCTATGAACCTGCCGGGTCGGCGCGGCCGTCAAGCATGCCTGGGCGCGCTCGCGGTCTGCAGCATGCTGTCGCTCCCGATGCTACATGCGGCACCGGCGGCGACAGCTCTGACTCGCTTTGAGCAAGGCAGCACGGCGTTCCAAAACCGTAGCTGGGAAGCCGCCCTGCAAGCCTTCCGGGCCAGCCTAGATCTGGAAAGCAGCCCCAACACGCGGTTCATGATTGGCCGCTGCTTGCACGAGCTTGGCCGATTGGGCAGCGCCTACGTCGCATATCGTCGTGCTGCGCTGGAAGCTGAGGATCGCATCCGCGCGACTGGCGATGCCCGCTACACCGCGACCCGCGATGCCGCGCGCGCCAAAATGGCCGAGCTCGACGCCCGCGTGCCACGCCTGACCATTCAGGTGGCCGGCGAGATCCCTACCGGCTTCTACGTCAGCGTCGATGGCAGCCCGCTAGCCGCCGCCGGCCTGGGCGTTCCGCTTGAGCTCGATGTCGGGGATCATCAGGTGATCGCCTCGGGTCCGCGGGTGCAGCGGATCGAGCGCCGTGTGCGCCTAGAGCTAGGTCAAAGGCAGGATCTGCAGCTGAGCCTGCAGCGCATCGAGACCGCGACGATCCAGTTTGTTTTTCACAACCGACCGAGTGGCGCGCTGATCAACCTGGATAACGCTGCGATCTCGCCCGACCTGGCCGAGAAGCCGCAGTACGTATCGGTGGGCGAGCACCGCGTTGATGTCTCTGCCCCGGGGTATCGCGCGCTGTTATGGCAAGAACCGCTGCGGGCGAACGATGTCGTGCAGCTACCGGTGCACTTCCTGGCTCTGCCGTCGTGGCGCCGCACGCCCAAGTGGCTCTTTTTTGCCACCCTGGGTGCATCGCTGGTGCTGGTAGGGGCCGGCATCGGCGTCGGTGTACAGGCGCAAAATGCCGAGGCGACTCAGCTTGCGCTGAACCCGCTTGAGCGCGAGCCGGCCACACGTCTGAGCATCCAGCATCAAGCGCTTGCCGCCAACGCGCTCGTCGGCAGTGGGGGGGCCTTGGCCTTGATCTCAGGCGTGCTGGCGTTCACGACCGCCTGGCGGCCCCAGCCCGCCGCGCAGCTTCAACTCCGTCCGACGCCCGGCCTGCCGCCGCCGCCGCGCATCAGCAAACAGGAGAACCGAAAATGAGCCATCTCCGTTCTCTTCAAAGCCCTCTTCGCGCTCGCTGGTTGCTCGTCTACCTGGGCATCGCCAGCGCCGGGCTCGCCGAGCTTACCGGCTGCACCGCGGGTCAGTACGACATCGCCGACTGCTCGGTCAGTGCCCAGACGCTGCTCAGCGACACCTGCCGCGAGCTCAACGCTGACCCGAACGGCTGCTCGCTCTTTCAGTGCAACACCGGCACCGGGCGCTGCGAGCAGCGTCCGCGAGACTTCGATCGCGACGGCGACCCCGACTCGGCCTGCGGCGGCAGCGACTGCGACGATAACAACCCCGCCATCAATGGCATGGGCGCAGGCAAGTGCGCCTGCTCGCCGACCTCGCTGAGCCAGACCTGCAGCAAGGGTGTCGGCGCATGCAAGCGCGAGGCGCAGTACGTCTGCAAGGGCAACGTGTTGAACTGCCCGGCGACCGCTGCCGCCCCGCAAGACTGGGGTAATAGCCCCGATCCGGTCAGCAAGTCGTGGGACCGCGACTGCGACGAGGGGGTGACCTCGGCCTGTTGCTACACCAACGGCAACGGCTCGCGGCTGTGCGTCAGCTGCGACGTGCTCGCGTGCAGCAGCGCCATCTCGGCCGCCGTGGCGGGCAACGACGCGACCACCGCCTGCACCGAGTACTGCAAGCCCAAAGACAAGACCACCTGCCCGCAGGCCGGTACGCCACAGTTTGTCCGTTGCCAGTCGGACTGCGGCTCGAACCTCGCAATCTGCTACTGCCAGTGGGACAAGGGCACGCTGGGGCTGGACATCGGCGGTTCTTGCAAGCCGCAGCCCAACATGGCTGGCGTCATCGATCGTGTGAACTGCCGCTAAGGATCGGAGGACGTCCGCGGAGTCATGGCCACCGACGCACCCAAGGCAAGCGGCCCGCCAGCCAGCAGCCCGCCGGCTGACGCGATGCCGAGCAGCGTCGCGGGACGCTATCGTATCGAGCGCCTCCTGGGCAAAGGAGGCTTCGGTCGCGTCTACCTGGCGCAGCACGTCAACACCGGCGAGCACGTCGCACTGAAGCTGCTGTCCGAAAAGCTGACCGAGCCCGAGTTCATCGAGCGCTTCAAGCGCGAGATGCGCGCCCCGGCCCAAATTCGCAGTGGCCACGTCGTGCGCGTGCTCGATGCCGACGTCGCCCCAGAACTCAACGGCGCGCCGTTCTTCGTGATGGAGCTTTTGAGCGGCAAGGATCTGCATCAGCGCATCAAAGAAGCCGGACCGATGTCGCCCGAGGGTGTGGTCTGGGTGATCGGACAGATTGCCAAAGCGCTCTCCCGCGCTCACGACCTGGGCCTGGTGCACCGCGACCTCAAGCCCGAGAACATCTATCTGCATCAGCCGGCCGATGCCCCGGCGATGGTTAAGCTCCTCGACTTCGGTCTGGTGCACAGCGTGCAATCGGCACAGCCCCCCGCGGGAGAGTCCGCGTCCGCACCTCCCCCGCCCCAGCCCGAGCTCGAGCGAGCCCCAACGCTGGCGGCCCCGCCCGCCCCGAACATCACCCCGCGCTTGACGGCC
>DAORCZ010000484.1:0-6385 GCA_035345735.1 Pseudomonadota bacterium
CCTCCAGATTGGCGAAGGCGTACAGGCCGCGGAAGCCGGCCACGATGCGCGCCTTGCCGACGATCTCGCCCAGCGCCAGCCCAGTCCGGTCGATGCTGGCCACCCCGCTGCCCATGATGTCCAGCGCCTGCCAGGTGACCAGGCCCGACACATCCTGCGTCGTGCCATCGCTAAACCCAGCCAGGGCCGTGAAGCGCTGGCGCAGCCCGCGGGCGACTGTCGCATCGGTGGGGCGAATCGATAGCGTGCTCGGCACTGCGGACGAAACGGTCAGCTGCACGTTGGCTGTGATCCCGGCGAGATCGGCGCGCACGCTCGCCACGCCGGTAGCCAAGGCCAACGCCATGCCACGGGAATCGATGGCGGCGACACCCGAGCCCATGACATCGAGCACGCTCCAGCTGACACTGGTCGTCACATCGGCGCTGCTGCCGTCGCTGTACTCGCCGCTCGCGGAGAAGTTCACCGTCGTGCCTTTGGCGATGCTGGCGGAAGCAGGGGAGATCACAAGCTTGGTCAGTGCAGCGGGTGTGACCTCAAGCAAGGTGGCGCCAGTTGTCAGGTTGTAGCGCGCCGCGACCCGGGCCTGCCCGACGTTGTCGGCTGTGGCCAAGCCATCGCTATCGATGCGCGCGACATCGCTGCCGCGCGTGTCCTTGATCGACCACGCCGCCAGGCTGGTTACGTCCTGACTTGTGCCATCGGTCAGCACGGCGGTGGCCCGAAACTGCTGCGTCAGACCGCGCGCCACTTTGGGATTGGCGGGGGCCACGACGATCGATCGCACTGTCGATGTGCTCGGCGAGGATGACGTCGCCTGGTCGCCGTCCGCTGGCAGCGCGGCCGACCGCTGAGCCAGACCGCGCGTCATCGCAGCCAGCCCCGGCTGCCCTGGGGATGCCTCGCCCCCTTCGCCGCAGCCCCCAAGGAAAAACATGGCCAGCCACAGCCCCCAAACCTGCAGTCCGATGTGGACGTAGCGATGAACACATCCGTACGACATGACGAACCCCCAGGAGTAAGTGGAAGGCGATCAAGGATCGCGCCCCCAGCTCTCATGCTATCAGCGCCGGAAGATCGCAGCGCCGAAGAGGTAGCCGGCCAGCCCCCTGCAAGGCCACGCGCAGGCGCAGCGGTTGCGCCCGCGATGTATGACAGGCTACGCAGCTAGACGAGCCCCTACAGCAGGCCACCAGCCCGCTGCACCGATCTAGGGGATGCCCGCGTGGGTCTGGCGCGCAGGGCGCGATTCTCGGCAAGCCGCCTGCCAAGTCCGGCCTCGGCCGCCACAGATCGCGATACGATGGGGTGATGCTCGAGACCGCCAAGACCACGCGCGTCCTGCAGAGTGGACATCGCCTGACGGTCTGCCTATCCGACTGCATCGATGCCCGCAGCGTGTCCGAGATCGAGCGGCAGCTCTTGCCGCAGCTCAGCAGCGCCGACGGCCGACCCGATGTGCTTTTCGATCTGCAAGCAGTGCGCAGCTTTGATCTCGATGTCCGGGCTGCGCTGGTTGCCCTGCACCGCACCGTCGCGGGTCGGGCTCGTCGCACCGTGTACCTGGCGGCGCGCGCACACATTCGCGGCTTGGCGCTGTGGCTGATTCACTTTGCAGAAGACCCCGCCTCATCCGTGGCGATGAACAGCGCGCAGGCGGAAGCCTGGCTTACGCAGGGCAAAGAACGCGTGACCTGGGCGCTGGAGCGAACCGAGCAAGCGCTCTCGAATTTGACGGGATCTGGGAAGCCACAGGGAGGCCGACGATGAGGCGCCCTCTGTCGCTCACCCAGCGCCTGTTCGCCCGCGTGATGGACTTCCTGTCTATCAAGTACATGGGGCATCCAATCCCCTTCCTGCGCGAGATCCTGCGCACGCACGGCTTCGCCGGCTATCGCATCATCACCGGCACCGTGCAGCAGGTGTACAGCAAGTGCGTCGAGCGCTACGGCATCATCGAAGCCAACGTCCTCATTGGCACCGGCGCGCTGTGGAACGGCTGTCACTTCTGCCCGCGCTCGCACCTGTGGATCGCCAACCTGTACTATCTGCGCGACACCGGAAAGCTCTTTCCGCTCGACGATGCCGAGGCCAGCCAAATGCAGAAGCTGACCGATGCCGAGGCGCTGGAACTCATTGCGCAAAAGCTGAGCCAAGGCGGCTTCCCCGACCTGGCTCGGCGCGTCGAGCGGCAATATCACCTGAAGGTCGGCGACCAGACCGGCACGACCGAAGATGACCCCTTCCTCGTGGCTGCCATCGCCGCCTGGGACTGGATGGCTGAGTGCACCATCGTGGTCGAGGAAGAAGACGACGTCTATCCCGCCGACCCCATCGCCCGCGATCGTGCGCTGTGCGATCGCTATCTTGTCGCGCGAGGTCGTCCGCGGAAGACGTCGCGATAGCGCTGCTGAGGCGGCCTAGGCTTGGACGGCGATGGCCTGTTCGACGACGATGCACCGCCTCCCTGCAAGCCGCGCCGACGCGCTACCATAGGCTATGGTGCGTGGCAGCTCTTTCGCCCCATCCGAAGATCTCCAAGAGTCCCCTATCGAGCTCTCGGCAGGCGATGTCATCGAGACGGAGAGCTTGCACTACGGAGGCCGCTACCAGCTCCTCAGCTTGGTTGGAGCCGGGGCCTTCGGCTCGGTGTATCGCGCCCGCGATGTCGAGCTAGAAGAAGACGTCGCGATCAAAGTCCTGCGCCCCGAGCAGCTTGCGCAGCAGAATGCGCTGAGCCGATTTCGCAAAGAAGTGCGCCTGGCGCGACGCGTCTCGCACCCCAACGTGGCCCGCACCTACGACATCGGTCGCCACGACGGCGAGCTGTTCCTGACCATGGAATTCATCGAAGGACAGCCCCTGACCGCGCTATGTCCCGTCGGGGCCGGCCCGGCGAGCTGGCTGCCCCGTTCGGTGGCCAGCGAAATCGGCAGCCGGCTGTGCGCAGGCCTTGGCGCCCTGCACGAGGCCGGCATCGTCCATCAAGACATGAAGACCGACAACGTGCTGGTCAGTCGTAGTGGACGGGTGGCGATCACCGACTTCGGAATCGCCAGCGTGCTCTCCGAGCCAGAGAGCAACCTGAGCGCGGGCTCGCCGATTAGCGGCACGCCGGCCTACATGGCTCCGGAGCAGGCCCGCGGCTACGGTCGCCTGGACACGCGAGCCGACCTGTATGCACTGGGCGTGATGCTGTTTCAGATGTTCACCGGACGCCTGCCCTTTGCAGGGGAGAGCGCGATGGCCGTCGCGCTGGCGCGGCTTTACGAAGAACCCATCGATCCGCGCCGGCTGCGGCCTGATCTGGGAGATGGCTTGGCGGCGATCATCCTGCGCTGCCTGCGCCGCGAACCCGACGACCGCTTTCAGACCGCGGCAGAGCTAGCCACCGCACTAGAGTCTGAGAAGCCAGCCGGGCCCAGCCTGCGCGATTGTCTGCACGCACAAAAGCTCCGTAAAGAAGGCGGCGGTATGGCGGCGGCCAGCCAGACCGTACTCTTGCCTGACACCATCAGCGGGACCGGCGCCACCGTGGACGTAGACGCCGGGAGGGCGGCGGGAACCGATCTCCCGGCCCTCGCCGCGCCCGCCAGCGTCACCGCGTCGAGCGAACTCACCGTGGCCGTGCTGCCTTTCGAGTTCACCCCGGGCGAGGCCGATGCCTACCAAGCCTATGGTTTGACCGAGGCCGTGATCGATGCGCTCAGCGACTCGCCCGGTCTGCGCGTCATGGGCTTTGGCATCATCCGCGGCCTGCCACTACCGCCCCGCGACCCCCGCTTGTTGGGACAGCAGCTCCTGGTGAAAGCGGTCGTCGATGGCACTCTTCGCCGTCGAGAAAACGGTCTGGAAGCCATCGTGCGGATCTACGATGTCGACAGCCGCTTGCAGTTTGCGATCCGGCGAGTCGAGCGCCGCGATGGCAACATCCTGGCCCTAGCCACAACCCTGGCCACCCACATCGCCCAGCTCTTGAGCAGCCGCCGGGAGGGACAGACGCAGGCCGACAAGACGCCGCTCCTTGGCGATCCGCAGGCCATGGATCTGTACCTCCGCGCGCGTCACCACTACCACCTGCTCAGCGTCACTGGCGTCACGCAGAGCATCGAATTATTCGAGCAAGCCCTGCGGCTACATCCCGAAGATCCGACGATCCTAACCGGCTACGCCAAGGCCTTGATCCGGCGCGGTTTTTTCTCGGATGCCGCTGCCATCGATCGCGCGGTGCAGATGGCGCAGCGCGCAGCCTGCATCGCCCCCCACTGTCACGATCCAACCCTGACCCTGGCGCTGGCGCAGATCCAGCATGGTCAGCTGCCAGAAGCCGCCTCCACGCTTCGCCGTACTCTGGCGCGCGCACCACAGCTCGTGGGTGCGCAAGAAGCCGTCGGAGCCCTGCTGAGCGAGACCGGTCCGCTGGACCTGGCCGCGCGTTACCTCAACGCAGCTCGCATGGCGCAGGGCTTTACGCCCCAGCTGGCCTACGTCACCGCACGCACCCTGGTTCTGCAGGGCAAGAGCGAGGCCGCGCTGGCGGAGCTCGACTTTGAACAGCTGGAGCCGGCCTACGTCAGCATGGCCCTGATGGCAACAGGGCGGACGCTAACCTGGCTGGGCGATCGCACCCGCGCCCAGCAGCTGCTGGCGCATCCGGTCTTGCACAAACCAGAGCATCGTGACGTGCGAATCCGCCTGCAGTGCATCTGCGGCCAGCTGCGCTTGTCCGCCCACCAGATGCTGCCGGACTTTTACCGCAGCACGCAGCTCAGTCGGCGCGCGCAGTTGTTCTGCCAGCAGCTGCTCACCGAGTTTCACTGCGTCCTGGGGGAGCACGACGACGCGCTCACTCAGCTGGTGCTTGGGGCCGAGCTGGGCATGATCGATCTCATGTGGGCCGAGCGCTGCCCGCTGCTCGCCCCGCTGCGCGTCCTGCCGGGCTTCCCTGCTGCCCGCGCCCGCATAAAGCGCAACGCCAGCGCCGTGCAGCGCGCCTTCGGTCTACCCGAAGGCTCCGAAGACTACGCCGACACCCCGACGCTGATCGAAGTCTGAGCCCCCCGCAGCGCCCCCCCCTCAAGCGCTGCTGACAAGCGACTAGGAATTGCTGGGGGCAAGGCCGCGGATGAACATCTCGACCATCTCCCACGGCATGTCGTTCGGCAGGTTGAGGATGGGCAGATCGACACCGAAGCTGCGACGGCGCTTGAGCTCGGCGATGCACTGCGCCGGATCACCAGCGATGGTCAGGGCTTCCAACATGGCCGCCGGCACGGCATCGCCCGCGCTGTGTCGCGTCGCCTTGTTGGCGTACAGCTCCGCGATGCGCTTGCAGTCGTCGGCGAAGCCATAGCGGCTCAGCAGCTCGATGTAGTAGTCGCCCATGCCACCGATGTAAAAGGCGATGATCTTGCGCGCCATGTGGCCGCCCGCTTCCAGCCCCAGCGGCAGCATGGTGGTAAACGGCGCGCAGGTGATCTGCGAGGGATCCCGACCGGCTCGCGCTGCCCCCGTCGCAATCCACGACCGCCCCTCGGCCAGCTTGTCATACGGCCAGAAAGTGGGAATCCAGCCGTCGGCCAGCTCGCCAATCGACTCGATGGCTTTCTGCTTCAGCGCCGCGACATAGATCGGAATCGATGGACGGTGCGGCTTCATCTCTAGGCGGAATGGCCGGTAGCTGGCGTTCTCGGCCCCCGCGTCGCTGAGCTTGCCGCCAGCCAGCAGCGTACGCACCACGCGGATGACGTCGCGCACCTGGGTCAGCGGCTTTTCGTACTTGCGACCGTGCAGACCTTCGATGACGTTCGCGCCGCTCGTGCCGATGCCCATGATGAAACGCCCGCCACTGATCTCATCGAGGGTGGCCGCCGCCATGGCCAGCACGGCCGGCGAGCGGCTGTAGACGTTGACGATGCCGGTGCCCAGCTTGATGCGCTTGGTGTGCAGCGCCATCTCGGTGAGCAGCGTGAAGATCTCGTACCCCCACGCCTCGGGAATCCAGAACGAGTCATATCCCAGCTCGTCGGCAAGGATGGCGGCGCGCAGGTACAGCTTGCGGTCGTAGTTCTTCCAAAAAGCCAAAAGCCCCGTGCGGTCGGTCGTCGGGGCCGGCGTCATTTGCGTGGTCTGTTCCGTCATGTCGATCTTGGCCTCGGATGGATTTTTGAGCAGCCCAAGCTATACCGCGCTCGGCCAGGCTCCCACAATTGGCGAATGTGCCGCGCATGCCGCGGTGACGGACCAGGCTGGGGCTCGCAGTTCGCAAAGACGCCCCTTGCGGCCATGCCGAACCGTCGGGCCGGCCGCAGCCCTGACTAGTGCCCATCTAGCTGCAGCAGGCGGGCATCGACATCGGCCAGCAGGATCTCAAAGACCTCGCGGC
>DAORCZ010000485.1:0-2548 GCA_035345735.1 Pseudomonadota bacterium
GCAGCTTGTCGCGGGGCGCAAACGAATAGAGCACCAGCACCAGCTCCGCCCCGGTCAACGCCATCAGTGCGTCGAGCTCACTGCGACGCGCCTCGCCCCCCGAGGCGATCTGCGCCAGATCGATCGCCAGCACCTGCGGACGTAGCGCCGGGACGCGCATCTTGAACTCGGGGAGCGAGCTACCGCTCCACACGACATCGATGCCCGATAGCTCCGCCGGCGGCCCCGAGGAGCCCTGCTGGACACTGCGCAGCTGGGCGCTGAGGTGTTCACTCAAGACGGCAATTCGCACCATGTTCACTCTCCCCAGCAGTCAGGGTATCGCCTAGCGCGACCAACCTGCAGACTGATCTAGGGCTTCGATGCCAGCGCGGCGCCACCTGCGCCGAAGCGCCGAGCCCCGGTCGCCAAGCCTGCAGATCGCGACGCAAATTGCCCCCGCGAATCCAGTACACTGAGGGCACGATGTCGCCTCCCCCCGACCGCACTCCTGCCCAGCCCCCGCAGGCCAAGATCATCCGTGGCACCGGCCCCGGCAAGTCGAACCCCATCGAGACCTGGCGCATTGAAGCGGGCACCTCGGTCTGCGAGGTGGCGCCCTCGCGCGGCGGCATCGTCACTCGCTTTTCGGTCGATGGCGACGAGATCCTGTACATGGACGGGGCCACGCTGCGCGACCGCAGTCAGAAGGTCCGTGGTGGGATTCCCGTCCTCTTTCCGATTGCCGGCGCACTCAACGGCGACCGCTTCACCGTCGGGGGACGCAGCTTCGCCCTGCGCCAGCACGGCCTGGCCCGGCAGGCCGCTTGGTCGGTGCACAGCGTCGGGGGCGCTCGCCTAGTCCTTGAGTTCCGCAGCACGCCAGCGACCCTGGCCAGCTTCCCCTTCGACTTCATCTATCGCCTGGCCATCGACATCGAGCACGCCGGCTATCGCTCCCTGGTCCTCGACAGCGAGTTCGAAAACTGCGGCCGCGAGCCGATGCCGCTGCACTACGGCTTCCACCCCTACTTCCAGGTCGCCGACGCCGCCAAGCCCCGCACCCGCGTCGATATCCCGGCCAAGCGCCTGCTCGACAACCACACCGGCGAACGCGGCGATTGGCGCGGCGAGATCGACTACTCGGCCAGCATCCAGGACCTGCACCTCACCGAGCTACACGGCAACACCATCACGCTCGACATCCCCGGCAAGCCGCGCCGCACCCTGACCTTCAGCGAGAGCTACTCGCAGATCGTGGTGTGGACCACCGCGCTCAAAGACTTCATCTGCATCGAGCCCTGGAGCGCCCCCGCCGACGCCCTCAACACCGGCATCGGCCTGCATACCATCGCCCCCGGCGAGATCCACCGCGCTTCGTTCACGATCGCGGTCTAGCCCCCCGCCAAGTCGTCGCGCCGCCGTCCCCCCAGCCGGCCGGGCGTTTTCGCTACGGGACCGGCACGCCGAGGTGGGCCAGTTCCTGCGTGGAGAAGAAGAAGGCGATCTCCTTGCGGGCGTTCTCGGGCGAGTCGCTGCCGTGGACGGCGTTCTTCTCGATGTTCTCGCCGAATTTGGCGCGCAGCGTGCCGGGGGCGGCCTTGGTGCTGTCGGTCGAGCCCATGACTTCGCGGTACTTGACGACGGCGTCCTCGCCTTCGAGGACCATGGCGACGATCGGGCCGGACGACATGAACTCGGTCAGCTGACCGAAGAACTTGCGCTCGCGGTGCACGGCATAAAACACCTGGGCCATCTCTTTGGTGAGCTTGGTCAGGCGGAACGCCACCGGCTTGAGGCCGCTCGCCGCGAGGTCGGCGAGGATGTGGAACTGGTGGCCCTTGCTCACTGCATCGGGCTTGATCATGCCAAGGGTGTATTCGATCGCCATGGTGGACTCCTTCGTGTGTAGGTACGTGTTGTTGGGGAAGTGGGATGGCTCGCGGCGTCGCGAACCCCAGTGTCGTGGCGGCGAATCATGCCAGGTTCCGTCGCCAGATCAAGAAGCCTGCTGCGGGCGGGGGCAGGCCGGAGACAGGTGGATTAAGGCTGGCTGGGGGCTGCTCCGGGGCTGGCTGCGCTGGGCTTGAATGCGGCCATGGCAGCGACGAGGAGCCCCTTGGTCTCCAGCCGTTCGGCGCACAGCGCCAGGGGGGCCTGATAGGGGCCCGCGCGACAGATCACGTAGGGCTCAAGCTCGCTCAGGCTGACTTCGCCGATGCGCTCGAAGCGACCGTCAGCCGCGACGATGACCGCTGCCGGCGCGCGGCGATCGCTGGAGCCTTCCGAGCCGCCCCCCTGCTCGGGCAGAAACTGAACGCGCAGGCGTGGGCCCCCCGGCCGCCGATCCTGCAGCAGGATCGCGCCCCCCGGCAGGATGTGCAGGCGGTTTTCCCCGACGCTGAGCACCGGCTGCTGCGCCGGCGGCGGAGCAGTCTCGGAGCCGGCGGCAGGCAAGGCGCGGTCCAGTACCGCATGGCGACGCAGGGTGGCCGACTGCCGGCTGATCGCGAGGCTCGTGCCGTCGGTGCGCTCGATCAGCCAGGCCTCGTCTGTCACTTCCAAGCGG
>DAORCZ010000485.1:2648-6383 GCA_035345735.1 Pseudomonadota bacterium
GCTCGTGCCGTCGGTGCGCTCGATCAGCCAGGCCTCGTCTGTCACTTCCAAGCGGCGGATCGCCGATGGCAAAGGCGGGACGTAGCTCAGCTCGGCGGCAGGCAGGGAATAGCCTCGCAGCTCACCCGACTGATACAGCGTAATCAAGCGGCCGTCGTCGAGGATCTCGGCATTTTCGACCCGCGGGCTCACGGCCGGGGCAGGCAGCGAGAGCACCGTCGCGGCCCGGCTTGCCCCATGGGCCTGGGTGTCGAGCAGCAGCGGCAGCTTGCTGCCAAAAAACACGAAGCGCCCATCGCCGCTAGTCGCCAGCGGGCCAAGCTGCGGTTCGGCCTGGCGCCACAGGCCCGGCACCTTCAGGCAGCGCGGCGTCGGGCCGCGATCGCCGGCGCGATCCCCGACGAGCAGGCAGATCTCACCATCGGCGGGAACCGGCTCAGGCGCACCATCGCCCCCCTCGCTCGCGGCAGCAGTCCCGGCGCCGGGCGGAGCCGCGGTCCAAAGCGCCCCGCCGGCATCAAGCGGCAGGACCGATAGCGGATAGGGCAGCCGCAGGGCTCGACGACCCGCCGATGCCGCCGCCGCCGGGGCCAGATCGATGACCTCGGCGTTCTGGGGCGGAAGCGATTTTTCCTCGCTCCCGCGCTTGCCTGAGGCGGCTTTGCTCTCGGCCAACACCACTTGGCGGGCCTCCGACAGCAGCGAGAGCAGGAGCACCCCAGGCATTGCACGCGGCAGCGGCACGGCGCGCGACAGTCGGTGTTCGACGACGTCCCACAGGCAGAGCAGCGAGGGACTGGCCAGCGTCGCCAAAAAGTGACGCTCGGGCGAGATCAGCCAGGGTCGGCCGCGACCGCTTGTGTAGCGTCCACCTCGACACTGCGAGACGGCCGCTTCACCCGATGGCGCGGTCGGTGCGGTGCGGACTGCGCTCCCGCCTGGGGGCAGAGCTGGCGTCTGCGGCCACTCCATGCCGCTGCTGGCGTCGTAGAAGCGCGGCGGTTCGCCAGTGGGCAGGATGGCCAGCGTGCCATCGGAGCGGCTGGTGTAGTCGATCGGCTCCGCCGACAGCGCGATCTCGCCGTGACGCTCGCCGCGCTCGCAGGCAAAGCTGCGCAGTCGGACCAGCGGGCAGGCCGGGCCGCTGCGCTCGCCACAGTCGAGAGCAAACAAGCGCCGACTGTCCGGGCTAAACGCGAAAAGCTCGGCATGACGGCGCTCGCCGAGCGCGAGGAAGTCGAGGCTGAGCGGCAACTCCAAGAGCAGCGCCCCAGTCGGCAGCGCGAACAGACGCAGGATTTGGTCGTCGGCAAAGCTGGCGACCCGGCGGCCGTCGGAGCTGACCTTGATCTGGCGAATCGTCGCGGCGTGCGCCGGCAGTCGCAAGAGGCGGTAGCTCTGTCGCAGATCGACCGCCGAAAGCAGGCTGCCGTGCGCGATGGCCATGACACTGCCGTTCGCCGCCACTTCGCTTAGAAGCTCGGCGCTGTCGTCGCTGACTGAGCTATCCCCGCTCTTGCCGACCCGACCGCTGCTCACCGCCCAGCCAGCGTCCAAAAAACCCGCCGCGGGCTGCACGCTCAGCGAGCCCCCAATCTTGGCCAAGGCCATCGCCAGGATGCGCCGCGCACTCGCCATATCGCCTTCGCGCACCGCCAGATCGGACGCCCACACCAAAAGATCCGGCGCGGTATCGGCTGCGTTCGAGCCCCCTCGTCCGGCTGGCGCAGAAGCCACAGCCGAAGTTGCCCCGCCGTCTGCGCGGGGAGCCAGCGAGCCACCCGCCCCCGAACCCGATGACGAGCCACCGCGACAAGCCGGAAGAGCAACCAGGCCCAGGCCCAGGCTCAGACCGAAGGCCAGCGACCGACCCCCGCGCAGGATTCTGGGCGCCACGCCCGGTCGCAGCGAGCCGCATCGCTCGTCTTGCCCTGCCCTTTGAGGCCACGCACCGCGCACCGATCCATAGTAAGCTGCGCGGCCGACCCGCAGCGGTCTTTCTCGTCCCAAACCAAGCAAAACCACCCGGTCGATCGCCCCTTCAGGGCCGTGTATTCGCCTCGACCCCACCGGCACCCCCTCTGTGCCTCCTCAGGATGTCCGCAATGTCTGCCGTGTCCCAGCCCAAGCCTAGCTCTACCCCCACCCTCCCTTCTGACCGCTCCGCTGAGCACAGCCCACCGACGCAGCCTTGGCCGCAGCCGATCGTCGGCAGTCGCAAGATCTACGTGACAGGCAGCCGCCCCGATCTGCGCGTGCCGTTCCGCCGGGTTGAGCTGACCGCTACCCAATCCCGAGGCACTACGCAGCCCAACGCCCCGGTCGATCTGTACGACACCAGCGGTCCCTACAGCGATCCGCAGGCTCTTATCGATCTGCACGCCGGCCTGCCCGCCCTCCGTCGCCCCTGGGTGCTGGAGCGCGGCGATGTCGAAGAGTACGAGGGCCGCAGCGTGCAGCCTCTCGACAACGGTCGTCGCGCCGCCGACGGGAAGGGTGGCCGCGCCGCCGACAGTGAGCGCTTCACCGCCACCCGTCGCCCGCTGCGCGCCAAGGCCGGCCGCAACGTCACCCAGCTGCACTACGCGCGCGCCGGTCGGGTCACGCCCGAGATGGAATACATCGCCCTGCGCGAGGGCCTGCCCGTCGAGCTTGTCCGTTCTGAAGTCGCCCGCGGCCGCGCCATCATCCCCGCCAACATCAACCACCCCGAGTCCGAGCCGATGATCATCGGCTCGCGCTTCTTGGTGAAGGTCAACTCCAACATCGGCAACAGCGCCGTCGCTTCGTCGATTCAGGAAGAGGTCGACAAGATGGTGTGGTCGACCCGCTGGGGCGCCGACACCGTCATGGATCTGTCGACCGGCCGCGACATCCACACCACGCGCGAGTGGATCCTGCGCAACAGCCCCGTGCCCATCGGCACCGTGCCGATTTATCAAGCGCTAGAAAAAGTCGCCGGCAAGCCGGAAGAGCTGACCTGGGAGATCTTCCGCGACACGCTGATCGAGCAGGCCGAGCAAGGCGTCGATTACTTCACCATCCACGCCGGCGTGCTGTTGCGCTATGTGCCGCTGACGGCGCGGCGCATGACCGGCATCGTCTCGCGCGGCGGATCGATCCTCGCCGCCTGGTGCCTGGCCCACCACCGCGAGAACTTCCTGTACACGCACTTCGAAGAGATCTGCGAGATCATGCGCACCTACGACGTGTCGTTCTCGCTCGGCGACGGCCTGCGCCCGGGCAGCATCGCCGATGCCAACGACGATGCTCAGCTGGCTGAGCTCAAGACCCTCGGTGAGCTCACCGAGATCGCCTGGCGCCACGACGTGCAGGTGATGATCGAGGGCCCCGGTCACGTACCGCTGCACAAGATCAAAGAGAACGTCGACCTGCAGATGGAGCTCTGCAAAGAGGCGCCGTTTTACACCCTCGGCCCGCTGACCACCGACGTCGCGCCTGGCTACGACCACATCACCTCGGCGATTGGCGCGGCGATGATCGGCTGGTTTGGCACGGCCATGCTCTGCTACGTCACGCCGAAAGAGCACCTGGGTCTGCCGAACCGCGAGGACGTCAAGCAGGGCATGATCGCTTACAAGATCGCCGCCCATGCCGCTGACCTCGCCAAGGGCCACCCCGGGGCGCAGCGCTGGGACGATGCGCTGTCGAAGGCGCGCTTCGAGTTCCGCTGGCGCGATCAGTTCCACCTCGCCCTCGACCCCGACACCGCCA
>DAORCZ010000486.1:0-6377 GCA_035345735.1 Pseudomonadota bacterium
GTGTCCTGTGAGATCTTCGACAGGCCTAGCCGCGCCGTGATGCCATCGAGCACCCCCTGACGCTGTGAGGCGCTGAACACCGGGTTGCGGAGCGCGTCCTGCAGGTCAGGACTGCGCTCATAGACCTGGGCCAGCCGCTCAAGCTCGGCGGCGATCACGTCGTCTTTCTGCTGGTCTTTGCCGATGGCGAGCAGGGCTCGGGCATATCGGCGCGCGACAGAGCCGCTGATCATACAGACTCCTTCGGGTGCGAGAGGCCTTCGACTTGAGCGACGTACTGCTCGGTCAGGCGCTTGTGATCGTCGTCACGTAGGCGGCTGCGAACCAGCTTCTCGGCCAGGTCAACGGCCATCAGAGCCGCTTTTTCTTCCAGCTGGCGACGGGCGGTGGCGATGGCGGCCTGGGCCTGGGCTTCGGCATCGCGCAACAGACCGGCGGCCTCTTCCTCGGCGCGCTTGACGATCGCTTGCCGCTCGGCCTCGGCCTGCTTGCGATAGCTGGCCAAGAGCTCGTTCATTTCTTTTTCGAGGCCGGCGATGCGCGACTCGATGCTCTTGAGCTGCTCTTCGGCTTCCTGCTGGACGTGACGTGCGCGATCCAGAGCGTGGCGCACTTCGCCGTGCCGGTTCTCAAGGAAGGTCTTGAAGCTCTTGCCAAACAGCCGCGACAGGATGAAGGCAAAGACCGCGAAGTTGATGAGCGCGAAAAGGAACGGCGGGTTGTGGTGCGTCTTGCCCGGGCCGTAGTCCCAGCTCACCCAGTTTTCGATGACCGGGCCGGCTTCGCCGTGGTGGCCGCCGCCATGTCCGCCATGAGCCGCGGCACCATGAGCCGCTTCGTGGCCGGCTTCGTGGCCGGGGAAAGGCGGCAGCGGCGCAGTGGCGGTGTCGTGCGCTGCGCTCGGTGGGGCGTCGTGTGCGACGGGCTCGTGTGCGGGGGCCGCTTCGCCATGGGCAGGCGGCGTCGGGGCGGCAACCTCAGGAGGCGCACCGGCCGGGGGGGCCGCAGCCGTCGGCGCAGGAAGCTGCGGCGGGCTGGGCACTACCTCTGGCGTGGGCACTGCCGGGGCGGGCAGGGCGGGGGCAACGTCGGCCGCCGTGGCACCGCTACCGGTGCGCAGCGGCGGGAGTGCCTGGTTGCCGGCCGGCGCTGCTGGCGGAGCCTGGGCGAAGGCAGCCTGACCGACGAACACTCCCGACAAGCAGAGCGCGGTCAACGTCAATCGCGAGATCCAGCGACCCGAGCGAGACGAAGAGGAGGATTGCATCAGAGGGTACGCGTCCATGACTAGACCTCGCGTCCCAAAAGCTTCTTGGTGAGCGCCATGGCCAGCGGTTCCACCTGCTTTCCAAGCTCGCTCTCGGCGGCAGCGACTTGGCTTGCGATGGTGCGCTGGGTCTCTTGCACCCGGGCTTGGGCTCGCGAGCGGGCCTCAGCGAGTAGCTCGCCTTCGCGGGCGCGGGCTTCGTTCTGGATGCGCAGCCGCTCTTCTTCGGCTTTGGCGCGCGTCTTTTCCAGCCGGGCCTGATAGTCGCTGTCGAGAGCGGCGCGCTTCTTGGCCAGCTCTTGCGCCTTGTGCTCGGCCCCTTCGATGCGCTCAGCTCGCTCGGCCCGCATCTTCAGATAGGGCGCAAACAGGAACTGGCGCAGCACGAAGTACATGACCACAAAGATGGCGAACTGGATCAGGACCGTCCCGTCGATATCGATAACGGGCGGGGCTTTTTCTTCACCACCAGCGGCGGCGGCTAGCAGAGGCAGAAGCGGTGCCAGCGGGGCAAGCTGCATAGAGTCTCCAGGGGGAGGGCCGAGGGCCGATTGAGGGCCGTGCGTGTATCACTGCCGGCGCGAGCCTGTCAAGAGTCGCGCCAATGCGCAGCGTTTGGGGGCGAGGTCGGGAGGGAACGACGGGGCGAGGGGGAGCGACGGCCTGAGCTAGGCCTGGGGATACGTGCGCTGGGCCGCGAAGCGAACGGCCTCGAAGTCGTCCGGCAGGAGCTCCAGGTAGGGACCGGCGATGGGCGGCAGATCGGACAGCTCGTGCTCTTCGGCGCGACGGGCCACGCTGACATGGCTGTTACCGTCGTCGAGGATAAGGACCAGGAGTCCCATCGGATCCGCTGCCACCGACAGCACCGCGCGAGTCAGCGCGATCCGAACCAGGCGCGAGCCATCGCGATGTTCGAGCACGCTGCCCAGCACGCGGACCTGCTGGCTGCGTCGCCAGGTCTGGCGCAGGGCCAAGAAGGTCGCGGTCGCAACGGCCGGCGCCCCGAGCAGGTGGAAGAAGCGCCACGGGGGTGGCATCAGCAACCCACAGACGACGGTGATGACCAGCACCGCAACCGCGAGGAAGAGTTCACGCGCAAAGACATCGCCGGGAGGGGGGCCTCCGACGACGGAAAACCAGTCGGGATCGTGGATCGGGATGCGCTGCATGGCAAGCCTACAGGGGACGTTAGGTAGGGAGAGTGTACTGCAAGTGATGGTTCGTCAGCACGCACTGCTCGGCAGCGGGATGCTCAATGTCGCAGATCGCGGCGTGAGTCGGCACCAGCTCCGCGGTCTGTGGCGAGGGCATCGGGCCCCCCGGTCCCCGCCCGCGCGGACTGCGAAAAACCACCACCAAGGCCAGGAGCCAGACGCCGCAAAGGAGGGTCGCCGCGACGGAGAGCGCCAGCGTTGCGGTGGCGCTGCGCAGGGCTCGACCTTGTCGCAGGGCCTCGCTGCGGTTCGCCAGGGCCAGGAGCAACCCACTTACCGCGGGCAGGACACCGAGCGCCGCGACAATGACACCGATCACCGATCCAGACGGCCACAGGGGGAGGAGTCCGAGGAGGAGTCCGATGAGTGACAGCAGGAAGGCGCTGAGGGCCATCGCCACCCTAGCCCTTGGCGGGAGCGGACGGCCCGGTCGCCTCGCGGCTTGGGGCTGGCGCGCTCTGGCTGGGCAGGGCGAAGGGAGCAGGCGAGTGCGCGGGCTTGACGCGGCGAGGGGGCGGGCTCGCGGGGAGCTCACTCGGGTTCTGATAGGCACGCGGGTCGCGCGTCGCTGGCAGGTAAGCCGGAGCCGTGGGCGCGGCCATGCCAGGGACGGGAGCATTGCTGGCCACCGTCGTACTGCGGTTCTCGTTGCGGTTGTCGAGTGGTCGCTCCAGCGGTGGGAAGGCATCGGGAGTTACGAGGTAGCCTTTGGCGAGGTTGGGGCAGAACGACTGCTGCTCTTCCTGCGTCAGCGTCAGGTTGGGCAGCGGCTTGAAGCTGTACAGGTTCGCGATGATCAGCGGGTAGTTGGCGCCGCGATTGGCGTTGGCTCGCCAGTAGGCCTCGGCCTGTTGGGGCGAAAGCCCGCAAAACTGGCGCAGCGCCAGCGCCGAGACCATGCCGGCGTAGTGCAGCCCGTTCCAGCAGTGGACCAGCACCGGGCCGCGATCGGGATTGCGAATGCTGTCGATGACATCTTGGAAGATGGTCGGCAGGTTGCGCATCCGGCTCGACGGGGCTGGGCGCCACTCAATCTGCCGCGGCCCCTCGGACGAGACGCACTCGCGCTGGTCGCGCCCGTGGCGCAGCATGTTGACGTTCTTGGGACCCATGTGCGTCGTGAACTCGCCGTACAGCGAATAGACGCGCTTCCAGCCCGACTCGCAGAGATAGGTCAGCGCTTCCTCGCTGGGCGTGCCCGAGCGA
This sequence comes from Pseudomonadota bacterium, assembly GCA_035345735.1. GTDB lineage: Bacteria > Myxococcota_A > Polyangia > Palsa-1104 > JAEUJZ01 > JAEUJZ01. Next base: position 3,691 of record DAORCZ010000486.1, read on the forward strand.
TACAGCACTCCGCGCAGCACCGGACGCAGCCGCGGGAGCTGGTCTTCGGAGGGGGCGCGAGACGGGCCTGGCGAGGGTGCAGCCGCCGTCGTCGCGGTGGTTTCGCGACTGCGGTGCGGGTCGGCTTGCCCGCTGTTTCCCCAAAACAGCAGGCCAGCACTTACAACCGTGGACACTGGGCCAAGGGTTCGAGTTCGCATGGCTCGGAGGAGATGTTCGCTGATTATAGGCAGAGTTTCAGGTGTTTGCTGATACAAAAAAACCACAGAAAGTCGGTCTGCGACGAGAGCTTGGCCCTCTTGCCGCCCCCCGTAGCCGGCGACGAACGGATGATTGATTAAGTTTTTGTGCTTAACCGTGGGCTGGGGCGGGCTTGCGCGGCTCGCGCAGGAGGACGAATTCTTCGGCGGCGGTGGGGTGCAGGGCGATGGTGGCGTCGAACTGAGCTTTTGTGGCGCCGCAGCGGATGGCCACGGCCAGCGCCTGGATGATCTCGGGGGCGTCCGCGCCGAGCATGTGGCAGCCGAGCACCCGGCCACTCCCTCGCTCGGCAATCAGCTTGATCAGGGTGCGGGTGTCGCGGCCTGACAGGGTGTGCTTCATCGGCCGGAAGCGGCTGACGTAGACATCGACCTCGCCGTAGTGGGCGCGCGCTTGCTCTTCGCTAAGGCCGACGCTGGCGAGCGGGGGGGCACCGAAGACGGCGGTCGCTACATTGTGGTGGTCGATGGCGGTGGGCTGGCCAGCAAAGAGGGTGGCCGCGACGGCTCGGCCCTCGGCAATGGCCACTGGGGTCAGGTTCAGCCGGTCGGTGCAGTCGCCGATGGCATAGATGTTCTCGACGCTGGTGCGCGACTCGGGGTTAACGACGATGGCACGGGGGCGGTCGGGGGCCCCGCGCAGCGCGACGCCGACTTCGGCCAGCCCCAGATCGGCGGTGTTGGGGCGACGACCGGTGGCGAACAGCACCAGATCGGTAAGCAGGTGTGTGCCATCGCCGAGCCGCACCTGCAGTGCCTGGGGTCCTCCGTCCGCGGTCGGCTCGACGGCGAGGATCGTCTGGTTGGGGTAGAGGGCGATGCCGCGGGCCTTCTGCTCTGTGGCGTAGGCGGCGCGTAGCTCTTCATCGAAGCCGCGCAGGATGTTGTCGCAGCGCAGGACCTGGCTGACCTCGACGCCTGCCCGACTGAAGATGCCGGCGAATTCGACGCCGATATAGCCTCCGCCGACGATCACCGCCCGCCGCGGCAGGCCCGGCAGGCTCAGCGCCTCATCCGAGGTGATGCCGAGGTCCGCTCCCGGGATGGCTGGCTTGAACGGCGACGAGCCGGTGGCGATGAGCAGGTAACGAGCCGTGAGGCGCTGACTGCCGCCTTCGCCGCGGATCTCGATGGTGTGGGCATCGATCAGCTGACCCCAGCCAAAGAACAGGTGGACCCCGCTGTCGGCCAGCATCTTCAGATAGACGCCGTTTAGGCGGTTGACCTCGCGGTCTTTGGCCGCGACGAGCTTGGACCAGTCGAGGCTCGCGCCGCTGACGCTCCAGCCGAAGCCGGCGGCATCTTCCAAATCGTCGCGAAAGTGGCTGCCGTAGACCAGAAGCTTCTTGGGCACACAGCCCCGCAAGACGCAGGTGCCTCCGACGCGGCCTGCCTCGATAAGGCCCACTTTTGCACCGAGTGCCGCGGCGCGCCGACTGGCCGCCACCCCGCCTGAGCCAGCTCCCAGAACCAGTAGATCGAAGTCAAAGTCGTGCATCGCCAAAGCATACGAGCGCGCGCCGCAGAGGTGGAAATTGCCTGTGCCGGACTGAAGTGACACCTTGCCGCCCCATGCGTGCCGGCCGGATTCCTGTTAATGATTGAATGGACGAACCAGTGAGCCTTTTGCCTAAAACTCTTCCCCTTATGGAGTCAGCTATGCGGTCTTCCTCTCTTCCCATCGTGCCGACGTCGGTCTCGCCCATGACCTCCCCTATCGTCCCGGGGGCACCCCTACATCCCGCAGCCAGCGCTGGGCTGGGCGTCGCGGAGCGTCCGCAGCCTTCGTATGTTCAGCTGCCTGCCGGTCCGGCTTCGTCGCTTACCGCCCGCGAGGAGGCCGCGCTGGCCGCGCTATGCCGCGCGGTGATTCCCGGCGGACCGACGCTACCTGCCGCCGGCCCCGAGATCGTTCGTCGCCTGCAAGGCCTGCTTTCGGAGCTAGGTTCGCCGTTTGCGCTGGGCTATCGCGGCCTGCTGCACAGCCTGGGCGCGCTGAGCCGACTGCGCTATCGCCGCGGTCTTGCCGATCTAGCGCCGGATCAGCTTGCTGCACTGCTGGACGGTCTGCTGGAGGGGGGCTTTGCCCGGCGGCTGTTTCTGCGGGCGATCGCCGCGCCGATCAAGGCGCTTTACTTCGACGATCCGGCGATCTACGCCCGGCTGGGTCAGCGCTATCGCGATGGCCGCCCCAGCGAGGAGGCGGCGCTGGCCCGTCTGACACCCGACGATCAGCCCGCTTATGTGCGGGCGCGGACGCGGCGAGCCTGCGACATCCCCAATGGCGAGACGCTGGAAGTCGACGCCGTGGTGATTGGCTCGGGGGCGGGCGGGGCCGTCGCGGCCTACGAGCTAGCGGCGGCCGGCCATGCCGTGCTGCTGCTGGAAGAGGGCGCATTGCGCACCTCGGACAGCTTCAAGGATATG
>DAORCZ010000487.1:0-2855 GCA_035345735.1 Pseudomonadota bacterium
AAGACTCACACCCGATTCGCCCCCCCCCTTAGCTTGCCGCCGGAGCCAGGTTGGAACAAGCCAGCTGCAGGGTGAATTTGCAAACGAGGAGCCAGCCCGGGGGCGCTCCCTTCCCTTTCCCTAAACGGCCTCCCCAGACTCCTTCTGACCACGACTCGCCCAGGTGCCCGCCCCGGCCCCTCAGGCAAGCTGGCAAGTTTGTTATTCTTATCCCTGCGCCGCCCAGAGAATGGCTCGGATGCCGCATTCCCTCGGCCGCGTCATGTGGCGATGGGGCCCCACAACGCATGCAGCCGCTGATCATCACGCTCGAATTCGCCCGCGCGCTGAAAGCTGAGGATCCCTATGAGTTTGTGTTCGCGCCGCAGGAGTATCGGCTGCGCCGACCGGGCGGGGGCATCGAGACGGCAAGCCTGGCGTGGAATCAAGCGCTTCGCGAGGATCTGGCGGCTCTGCGAGCCCCTCGACGCGATCCGCTGTTGCCGCAGCGGATTGGCGAGCTGCTGCGCAGCTTCGTCACGCCGCTCGGCTGGGAGGAGTATGCAGGTCAGATTCTTGAGGCCGTTCGGCAAGGCCGGCGGGTCCTGCTGAGCATTCGCTCGGCGGCGGCTGAGCTTTATTCGTTGCCGTGGGAGCTCTTGACGATCAAGGCGACCGGGCAGCATGTCGGCGAGCTGCCCGCTGTCCTCCTGCGTTACGAATGGCCGGAGACGACGACAACCCCAGAGCAGCCGCTCCCCCGACAAGGGCATGGGCGCATCCTCTTGGCCTGGTCAGCGGCCAGCGGCGCAGTCCCGGCGGTGGAACACCAGCGTGCGATCGAGTCGGCCTGCCAGGCCGGTGGGATCACTTTTTATGCCGCGCGGGATGTGCTGAGCCAGGTCTCGATGGGGCGGCTGCAGGCAGCGCTGGCCGAGGCCAAGAAGTCCAATCAGCCCATCTCGGTGCTGCACCTGCTGGCCCATGGCGGGGCCCTAGGAAACACCTTTGGACTGGTCTTAGACGGAGAATCGACCGACGACGACTCCGTGATCGTCGATGCCGGGCAGCTGCGGCGGCTGCTTGCGCCCTATGCCGACATGGTGCGGCTCGTCGTGCTTTCGGCCTGCGACAGTGCCAACGCGGGCGCGCTGGGGAACGCGCTGGGGAGTGTGGCCCAGACGCTGCACCGCGCCGGGATGGCCTCGGTGGTGGCCTCGCGCTACCCGCTGTCGGTGGTGGGCTCGGTGCGGCTTGCCGAAGCTCTCTATCGTGGGCTTGCGGTGGGCCCTGATTCCCTGGAGAGCGCACTCCTCGCCGCGCGCGATGGGCTGGCCAAGGATGCGGCCCAGAACGACTGGAGCAGCCTGCAGCTCTACGCGCGCGCTGCCGACGGAGAGGATACGCGCCCGCTCCGGTTCCGGCCCTACAAAGGACTGGCTTCGTTCGGCGTCTCTGACCAGCGCTTCTTCCACGGGCGGGAGGCGGTCACCCAATCGCTGCGGCAGCGGTTCGGGGCGCTCTCCCAGACGCCCGATGCGCTGCGGCTGCTCGCTGTCCTTGGGCCCTCTGGCTCAGGAAAGTCTTCGGTGGCGCGGGCGGGGTTGCTCGCGTCGCTGCTCCGGGCTCCTTGGCCTGGCCCCCCGCCCATCCGGCTCGCTGTGCTCCGCCCCGGCGAGCGCCCCATCGACAGTCTGGCGAAGTCGCTGCTGCCACTTCGCGCCGCGGATGCGCAGAACGACCTCACGACGCTCTTGCGCGACCCGTCCGCGGAAGGACTGTCTCGCGTGGCCAGCAGCCTGCCCGAGATCCAGACCTCGCCGCTCGTCGTGTTCGTCGATCAGTTCGAGGAGCTCTACACGCTTTGCAAGGACGACGCAGAGCGCGATGCCTTCGTGGGACTGCTCATGCACGCAGCCCAGGATCCCAGTCGTCAAGTCGCGGTCGTGCTGACGCTGCGCACCGACTTTTTCGGGGAGACGCAGCAGCGGCATCCCGAGCTAAATCGCGTCATCGGCGCACAGCACGAGCTCGTCACCGCGATGAGCCCCGCCGAGCTTGCCGTCGCCATCGCCAAGCCCGCGGAACAAGTCGGGCGTCCGATGGATGAAGCGATCGTAGAGCTCCTCCTCTCCGAAGTGCGAGGCAAGGCGGGAGCGCTGCCGCTGCTTGCCTTCGCACTCTCCCGCATCTGGGAAGGCATGGAGCGGGGCGAAGAACCCAGCGCGACGCTGCAGCAGATCGGTGGGGTTGGCGGTGCGCTCGCTGGCGAAGCGCAGAAGATTTACCAATCGCTGAGCGTGTCGGAACAAGCCACGGCCCGGCGGGCTCTTTCGCGAATGGTGCGGCTCGGTGAGGGCACCAAGGACACCCGCCGCCTGGCGCCCATCTCTGAGCTGTGCGGTCGCGGCGAAACGGAAGCCTCGGTATTATCGGTCCTTCGCCAGTTCGCCACCGAGAACGTCCGGTTGGTAACGCTCAGTGGCGAGGGAAACGAGACGGGGGCCGAGTTCACACACGAAGCCCTGTTCGAACACTGGGCCGAGCTGCGGACCTGGATCAATCAGAGCCGCAGCGATCGCGGACTTTTGGACCGCGCGCTCACCGCAGCCAGGCTGTGGATCAAGGATGGTCGCCCGAGCGGTCGGCTGTGGCGGTCGCCGGACCTGGACCTGCTGCGTGAATACCAGCGCAGAAAACCCGAGGACTTCGGCCCCTTGGCCGAGGAATTTCTGGCGGCTGCCGAGCGCAGGCGAAAGACCGAATGGGCGCTGCGCCTGGGAGCGGTGGTCGCTGTCGTCAGCGCGCTTTTGATTGCCGCCGGAGTCTATCTGGTGAAACAGCAGGAGCTGACCCAGAAGGAACGACAGCGCACC
>DAORCZ010000487.1:2955-6372 GCA_035345735.1 Pseudomonadota bacterium
CGGAGTCTATCTGGTGAAACAGCAGGAGCTGACCCAGAAGGAACGACAGCGCACCCTGGAAGCCTCAACCGCCAAGGAGGCGGTTCGCCAGCAGCTTCTCGACGCCTACGTCGAGCGCGGCAGGCAGCTGGCACTGGAGAGCGGCCAGCCGAGCGAGGGCTTGCTCTGGCTGCACCGGGCGCAGGAGGAGGGCAGCAAGAATCCGGCCTTGCCCGACCTGCTGATGGGCGTCCTATCCAGCGCAGGCATGCCGAAAGCCGTCTTGATCGGCCATGCGGGCAGAGTCATGGGCGCGGCGTATAGCCCCGATGGGCGCCGCATCACCACTGGAAGCGCTGACAAGACCGCGCGGGTGTGGGACGCCGACAGCGGCCAGCTCATCGCTGAGCTCAAGGGGCATGGCGACAGCGTCTATAGCGTGACGTATAGCCCCGATGGCCGCCGCATCGTCACCGTAAGCGCTGACAAGACCGCGCGGGTATGGGACGCCGACAGCGGACAACTCGTCGCTGAGCTCAAGGGGCATGGCGACAGCGTCGTGAGCGCGACGTATCGCCCCGATGGCCGCCGCATCGTTACTGCAAGCGCCGACCAGACCGCGCGGGTGTGGGACGCCGACAGCGGACAGCTCGTCGCTGAGCTCAAGGGGCATGCCGACGTCGTGGTGAGCGCGACGTATCGCCCCGATGGCCGCCGCATCGTCACCGCAAGCGCTGACCAGACCGCCCGGGTGTGGGACGCCGACAGCGGACGCCTCGTCGCTGAGCTCAAGGGGCATGGTCGCAGCGTCTATAGCGCGACGTATAGCCCCGATGGGCTCCGCATCGTCACCACAAGCGATGACAAGACGGCGCGCCTGTGGGAGGCCGACAGCGGACGCCTCGTCGCTGAGCTCAAGGGACATAGGTCCGGAGTTTATCGTGCGACGTATCGCCCTGATGGGCGCCGCATCGTCACCGCCAGCGCTGACCAGACCGCCCGGGTGTGGGACGCCGACAGCGGACAGCTCGTCGCTGAGCTCAAGGGTCATGGTCGCAGCGTCGAGAGCGCAACCTATAGCCCCGATGGCCGCCACATCGTCACCGCCAGCGCTGACCAGACGGCGCGGGTGTGGGACGCCGACAGCGGACGGCTCGTCGTTGAGCTCCAGGGTCATGGGGACCGCATCGCAAGCGCGACCTATCGCCCCGATGGACGCCGCATCGTCACCGGAAGCGACGACAAGACGGCGCGGGTGTGGGAGGCCGACAGCGGGCGGCTCATCGCGGACCTCCGGGGCCATGGGGCCTGGGTCCGGAGCGCGACGTACAGCCCCGATGGGCGCCGCATCGTCACCGCGAGTGAGGACGACACGGCGCGGGTGTGGGAAGCCGACAGCGACCGGCTCGTCGCTGAGCTCAAGGGACATAGCGACATCATCTATAGCGCCTCGTATAGCCCCGATGCTCGCCGCATCGTCACCGCGAGCGCTGACCAGACCGCGCGAGTGTGGGAGGCTGACAGCGGACGGCTCGTCGCTGAGCTCAAGGGACATGGGAGCAGCGTCTATAGTGCGACGTATCGTCCCGATGCTCGCCACATCGTCACCGCCAGCGCTGACCAGACCGCGCGGGTGTGGGACGCAGACAGCGGACGCCTCGTCGCTGAGCTCAAGGGACATGGCGACAGCGTCTATAGCGCGACGTATCGCCCCGATGGGCGCCGCATCGTCACCGCGAGTGGGGATGGCACGGCGCGGGTGTGGGACGCCGACAGCGGACGCCTCGTCGCTGAGCTCGGGGGACATGGGGCCTGGGTCCGGAGCGCAACGTTTAGTCCCGATGGGCGCCGCATCGTCACCGCCAGTGGGAACGGCACGGCGCGGGTGTGGGACGCAGACAGCGGACGCCTCGTCGCTGAGCTCAAGGGACATGGCGATAGCGTCTTTCGCGCAACGTTTAGCCCCGATGGGCGCCGCATCGCCACTGCGAGCTACGACAAGACCGCCCGGGTTTGGGAGGCCGACAGCGGACGCCTCGTCGCTGAGCTCAAGGGACATGGCGACAGCCTCTATGGTGCGGCGTACAGCCCCGATGGGCACCGCATCGTCACCGCGAGCGATGACAAGACCGCGCGCCTGTGGGAGGCCGACAGCGGACGACTCCTCGCTGAGTTCAAGGGACATGGCGACAGCGTCTATGGCGCGACGTTTAGCCCCGATGGGCGCCGCGTCGTCACCGTGAGCAAAGACCATACGGCGCGGGTGTGGGACCTATCCCCGGAAACGCGAACGCCTGACCAGCTTGCCGCCTTTATCCGCTGCCATCTTCCCATCCAGCTCGACGCTGCGAACAAGAATGTCCTCATCCCCCACACCCCAACCCGAGAGGACTGCCCCGCCGCCGCCCCCCCTCCGCGAGCTCGGGGAGGAAAATAGCGCTCGTGGCTTTGCGGATGCGTCAGACCAGCTTGAGCTGAGGCTGGTTGCCGCGCTGCCGTGCGACCCGCAGCTATGCTTCGCCCTCCGCGGTCACGCAGTGCAGACGGGCGACCTTGCCCGGTCGGTCACGCAGCGCGCGGCCGGCCCCCTGCACCAGCGTGACCTGGCTGTCCGTCGCTTCGTCCAGCCAGCTGTGCGGCCAGCGTGGTTGTCGAAGCCTTTGTTCTGGGACCCCGCTGTCGGCGAGCGGCGTCGCCCAAACCAAGCGCGCGGACGCCGAATGTCTCTGGTTTCTCGCCCCCTAGAATTGAGTGCCTATCCGCGCTAGCCTCGGCCTATGGCCCTCTCCGCTCAGACCCCACGACAGCAGCCGCCCGCGACGATGGAAGACTTCCTCGCCATCCCCGCTGCCGATCGCTGGCACGAGTTCGTCGACGGACAGATCATCCAGCGCGCAGTTCCCGTCTGCGAGCACGGATACGCCCAGAGAAAAATTGGCGCATTCCTCGACGACTACGATGGCCCAGAAGGGAAGAACAGGCCCGGCGGATGGTGGATTGTCATCGACAGCGAAGTCGACTTTCCCCAATTCAGGCGCCGCTTGCGCCCAGACCTCACGGGCTGGCGCTGCGACCGCATGCCCAACCCTCCCAAGGGGATCCCAGCCCTCCGCCCCGACTGGGTCTGCGAGATCATCAGCCCTGAAAAGCGCCGCTACGACGTCGTCGAAAAGCGCCTCTACTACGCCGAGGCCGCCATCCCCTTCTACTGGCTCCTCGACTACGAGCGCGCCTCCCTCACCGCTCTGCAGCTTGAAGGCGATCGCTACATCGAGCTCGGCGAAGCCGGTCTGCAGGACGCCCCCCGCTTCGCGCCCTTCGACCGCATCGAAATCCCCATCGACCGCCTCTTCCCCCGCTAGCTACCCGTACGCCTCTCTTCCCCTCTCTACGGTTCCCCGCTAAGCGTCTTCCCCTGTACGTATCTTTGTGCCAATG
>DAORCZ010000488.1:0-6356 GCA_035345735.1 Pseudomonadota bacterium
TGCATGCCAGGGGACCAGAGCAAGCTCAGTGCCCCTGTCCTATCAGGGGGACCCCAAAGGAGTTTCCCGCGACGGCGAATGCTGCGCCTTGGGGAGACGCATCCCGACCTTTTGTCGCAACCGCACAGGAAAGACCAAGCCACCCGAGCCGTCCCTGCGGGCGGACGGATACTGCGCGCGTCCGGGTAAGGCGTGCGGTTCGCGTACGGTTTGCGCAGGCGAGGACGCAACAGCCTCCCTGGTTGCTGTGGATCGCCCTCTAGCGCGCGCTGAGCGACATGGGCAGACCGTCGGCTAGGCCGAGCGTGCCGTCCATGATCCAGCGGGGCTTGTAGCCGGGGCGTAGGCGGGCGGTGTAGCGGGCGGCCAGTACGGCGAGTAGCAGGTGGCTCTCCAGCAGGGAGAAGTTGTTGCCGAGGCAGATTCGTGGGCCGGCGGCGAAGGGGTGATAGGCGTGGTGGTGGCGGGCGGACTCGTGCTCGCGGGTGAAGCGATCGGGATCGAAGGTCTCGGGCTGTGGCCAGAAGTCGGGATGGCGGTGGGTGTAATACGACCACAGGAGGACCGAGGCCCCCGCCGGGATGGCATAGCCACCGATCACGTCATCGCCCACGGCATCGCGGGCATACACGGTCACGGCCGGATGCAGTCGCAGGACTTCCTTTATGACCTGCAGGGTGTACGGAAGCTGTCGCAGATCGTCGAGGGTTGGGACGCGCCCAGCAAGGACGCGATCCAGCTCGGCGTGCAGGCGCTCGGTCACCTGGGGATTGGCGGCCAGGGCGTACCAGGCAAAGGTCAGGCTCCGCGCTGTCGTCTCGTGGCCGGCAAAATAGATGGTCAGGGTCTCGTCGTGCAGCAGCCGCGCGCTCATCGCTTCGCCGGTCTCTTCGTCGCGGGCTTTCATCATTCGCGACAGCAGATCATCGGGCCAGGTCGCCTCGTCCATCGCTCGCCGCTCGGCAATCAGCGATTCGATGACCTGGCGCGAGAGCTTGCGCGCGGCGTGGTAGCTGCGGTTTTTCGCGGTCGGCAGCCAGGTGGGAATCGGCAAGCCCATCATTCGATCATTGACGATGGCGAGCATCCGCCCGGCCGCGTCCTTCATCTTCAAAACTGCGTCCGACGATTCCTTGCTAAACATCGCTTTTAAGATGATAGACGCGGTTACCAGGGTCATCTGTTCGTGCATATCGACTTCTTGGCCAGAAGCCGCCAGCGGTCCCCAGGTCTCGGCCAGACGCAGCGCGTCGCCAAGCATCATATCCGCATAGGTTTGGATGGCTTTGGGGGTATAAAAAGGGGCCATCAGCTTGCGCTGCCGACGCCACAGCTCGCCGTTGCTGGCGACGATGCCATCCCCGACGAGAAAATCGCGCACCGCGTCGTAGCTGGCGCGCTTTTCGTAGTTCTGTCGATTCGTCAGATTGATGTGTTCTACGGCATCCGGGTGCATCACGCAGACGATGCGTTTGGGCCCCATTCGCACCTGAAATACATCGCCATAGGTTCGAAATAGCGTTCCAACATAATCTAGAAGACCACATCGCCGAACGCCCAGGGCGAACTCAATCATCCCCGGCCCAGGTGCTTGCTGGCTCATCCCCTTCTTCCTCCTGCTTGCCGCAGGCACGAGACTACCCGATCAGCCCGGCGGAGGACGGAGGCGATTTGCCGACGAAGCCTGGGTAGGTTCGGCGGCGGGATGGTTTTTTTGGCACGCGACCGATGCACGTCCGATGCGCCCCTGCCGGCCTGAGGGCCGCTGGGGGGAGCTTCCTTTTTCTGTCTGGGCGGCCGGCAGCCAGGCTGGCGGCGCGCAGACCGGCGGCGAAGTCAGCGGCCGCAGGCTGTGGGGGCGGCGGTGCGGCTAGTTGCAGTCAAGCTTGCGGGTGTTGCTGCCGACCACTTTGATCGTGCTGTCGGCTTGCTCGACATCCTTGGGCACGTCGTCGGTAGAGCGCAGGAACGCGACCCCGCCTTGATGCTTCTGGCCGAGGCCTGGATTCTTCTCGACGGCCTCCAGCAGGTGCTGATAGGCGGGCACGATCTTCGGCGCGGCTTCCAGATATCGCTGCTTGGTGCGGGCGTAGCCGCTCTCGCGCGGGCCGGATCCCGAAAACTCCAGCGCTGAGACCTTGGTCAGTGCGGATTCAAAGTCCTTGCTGGCCTTGTCGAACGGGGCCCGCTGCCCGCGACCGGCGGCAGCGCTGAGCTCGACGTAGGCGTTGTCCGCTTCAGTCACTGCCAGGGTCAGAGCGTGGCACTGTTCCTTTGTTTTGGAACACGCCGATAGCGCGACAAGGCAACCAAACGCAAACGTGAGATAGCTGTTCTTTTTGAGCATGATTTTCGACATATGAGGGTTATCCGTTAGACGATTGATTTCGTCCGTGAGCGGACTTCCTATCGTTGGCCTTGGCGGCTATCAAGGAGCTTGATGCGCTCCCCGTCACGTCCCGTGGGTCGCCGGCGACGAAATGTCCGGCCGCTGGACCAGGGTGCAGCCAGGAGTCGGGCTCGCCGCCGATTTGGGCGCACGATTGATTGGCAAATAAATCAACAGACGGATTATCACCACAAAAATCATGTCGATTCTAAAATCTAATCAACACAGCACACCAATCAATCATTTTAAATAACAACCATCTTCAGGGGGAGTTTTGTGAAGGCGAAAGAGGTTTATTGAACATTTCGCCCTCACAAAACGACGCTGCTAGCTGGCCCCTAGCGCAGCTTTTCCAGGATCATGCCGTTGCTGCCCACCGCCCACAGGTGGGTCCCAGCGGTGCCCCACAGGTTGGTGATGGTGTTGCCTGAGCCACTGAGCTGCGAGCTCCAGCGCGAACCGTTCCAGCTGACCAGCGAGCCCGAGGCTCCGGCCGCCCAGGCATGGGTGGCGTCCGCGACCCAGATAGTCTGCAGCGAGCTGCTGGTGCCACTGACTTGGGGCTGCCAGTTGCTGCCATCCCAGCTCAGAATCAGGCCGTTTTCACCGACGATCCACACGTGGCTGGCATCGCTGCCGCCGACGTCGTTGAGGCGGGCGGTGATGCCGCCGACGCTCTCGGCGCCCCAGACCGTTCCGTCCCACTGCACCAGGGTGCCGTTGCCGCCGACCGCCCAGATGTGATTGGCATCGCTGCCCCACAGACTGTTGAGCTCTGGCGTGCTGCCGGAATAGACGGTGCGGAAGGAGCGTCCGTCCCACTTCATCACCGCGCCAGAGAAGGTGACGGCCCAGACGTTCGCGGCATCGCTGCCCCAGATGTCGCGGATGGTCGCCGATTCGCTGGCGGTGCTTTCGGTCCACGAGCGTCCATCCCAGTAGAACGTTCGGCCCTGCACGCCGCCGACCCAGATGTGATCGGGATCGCTGGCCCAGATCGAGCGCAGGTTGTTGTTGCTGGAGGTGCTTCCCGGCCACCAGCTCTGGGCTTTCCAGCGACGACCGTCCCAGGTCGCGAAGGTGCCGCCTTCGCCGACTGCCCAGACGTGCGTGGCATCCAGACCAAAGACGCTCCACAGCGAGCTAGCGGTGATCAGGCTGCTCTGCGGCGCCCATGCGCGACCGTCGCTCCGCACCAGCGTGCTCAGACGACCAGCGGCCCAGATGTTGGTGGCGCTGCTCGGCCAGACGCTATACAGCGCTTGGTTGGTGTTGCTGTTCTGCACGCTCCAGATGCTGCCCGTGAAGCGCATCACGGCGCCGTATTCGCCGACCGCCCAGACATGGTTGTTGTCGGTCCCGCGGACCGAATAGAGCGTCGGCGTCGTGGGGGTGCTGGCCGCCTTCCAGGACGTGCCGTCGAACGCCATGACAAGCCCCGACGAGCTGTTGGCACCGACGGCATAGACGTGTCGGCTGTCGGCCCCCCAGATGCCGAAATACTTGGTCGATGAACTGGACGACAGGGTCCACGTGGTGCCGTTCCACAGCATGATGACGCCCGAGGTGCTATCGGTGCCGACGGCCCATACCTGACGCGTGTCGCTGGCCCAGACGCCATACAGGGTCCCGTTGGTGGCGGTGTTCATGGTGGTCCACTTGAGGCCGTTCCAGAACAGGACCGTCAAGCCATCGCCCACCGCCCAGATGCGATTGGCATCCAGGCCCCAGACGGCGGTCAGATCTTTGGTGGTTGGCGAGGCCTGGGTGACCCACGACATGCCATTCCAAAACAGGATGGTGCCGCCGGTACCGACCGCCCAGACGTGCGTGGCATCGCTGCCCCAGATTCCGCGCAGGTCGGCGGTGGTAAACGAGTTCTGGCGATTCCAGGTCGTGCCGTCCCAGCGCAGGACGGTGCCGCGCTCGCCAACTGCCCACTGGTCGTTCGGCGTGAGCCCCCAGTTGCCAAACAGGTGCTGATCTTGCGGCGCTGGGTTGCGCCAGCACCACTTGTCGGCGCTGCAGAACGCGTCATCGGCTTTGATCGTCAGCGTCGTCGTGGCGCTCTTGCCCAGCAGGCTGGCGGTGATGGTGCTGCGGCCGAGGCCTTTGCTGGTGGCCAGGCCGCTGCCGTTGATCGCCGCGACGTTTGTGGCCGGTGCGATGTCGGTGCTGGTCCAGCTGACCATGCTCGTCAGGTCGCCGGTGCTGCCATCGCTGTAGGTGCCGGTGGCGTTGAACTGCAGCGAGCCGCCATCGACGATCGTGGGGTTCACAGGCGTGATGGCCAAGCCGACCAGCGTTAGATCAACGACGGTGATCGTCGTGCTGGCGCTCTTGCCCATCAGCGAGGCGGCCAGGGTGGCTTGGCCCACCGCCGTGGCCTGCGCCTGTCCTCGGCTGTTGATGAACGCGACTCCGGTGGCCGGCGCGATGTCGGTCACGCTCCACGTCACCTGCGTGGTGATGTCCTGGGTGCTGCTATCCGAAAACGTGCCGGTAGCGCGGAAGGTCTGCCACTTGGCCTTGACCACCGTCGGATTAAGCGGGCTCAGAGCAATGCTGACGAGAGCCGCCGGCGTCACGGTCAGCCGGCTGGCCGCGCTCTTGCCGAGGACGTTGGCCGTGACCACCGCCTCGCCCAGGCCGCTGCCGTAGGCCAGGCCGCTGCCGTTGATCAGCCCGACGCCGACGTCGGGCGCAACATCGCTGATGCTCCAGGTCGCAAGTGCCGTGAGGTCCTGCATGGTGCCGTCGGAAAACGTGCCGGTGAGCGTGAACTGCTGCGTCGTCGCCTTGGCGATGGTCGCCTTGGCCGGGGTCATGGTCAGGGTGGTCAGCGTGGCAGCGGTGAGGGTCATGCGCGTCGATGCGCGCTGGCTGCCGAGGGCCGCGCTGACCAGCACCTCGCCCGGGGCCTGCGCACGCAGGTGTCCCCGGTCATCGATGCTCGCCACGCCTTGCGAAGGGGCGATGTCCTGCACCGTCCAGCGCACCTTCTCGGTTACGTCAGCCGTGAAGCCATCGGCGAGCTGCGCCGTCGCCGAGAACACGTATTCCGTCTGCTGGGCAATCCGCGGATTGCTGCTGTCCAGCCACAGCGCGACCACCTCGCGTCCGTCGATGCGGGCTTCTGCCGCAGCCGCACCTGGTGGCGCCATGCCCTGCTCACCTGTGCCTTCCCCAGAACCACAGGCCATCCATCCCAACGACATGCCCAACAACATGAATAACGCCGATGTCGCGGCACCGGCCCGCCAGCCCAAGCGGCCAGCCTTTCCGAACGGGTTCATTGCGCCTACTCCTCATTCACAATCGGTGATTGGCCACTGGCAAAGCGCACCAACACGATGACCTGCGCCGCGGCCGCGCGGACTTTAGCAAGTTCCGCGGCCCCGGTAGTTCCCCCCGCCCTTACCGCGTTTGCTCGGGAAATCGTTCAGCCAGATGGGCGTGCCGGCGGAAACAACGGCAAGTGCAGAAGCTGATTTGACGGGTCGCCTCATGCCAGGGATCGCATCCGCCCCGGCACGGGTGAAAAGCGGCCCCGCAAGCGAAAGAGCGAGCAGCGAAGATGGGGCAACGGTTCGGGGTCGCGGCGACTGCCTTGGCCATCACGGCCGTCACCCAAAAACTGGTGATGGAGGAAGCGGCGGAGGAAGCGGCGGAGGAAGGTCCGTGCAGAAAATGATTCGGAAGCGTGGTGCGAGGGTTATCCCGTGTCAGTCCGCCCACATCTGCAAGTTGGCGGCCCCACCGCCCTTCGAGCCGGCGTGTGCACTGCCCTTCGATCCGGTGTGCGGGGCGGCACCGGCTGGGGTGGCGGAGGTGGACTTACCGTGTGTTTCGCCGGTGCTCGGGGAAGCGGCGGGCGCGGTCATGGCGCCTCCGAATAGGTCAGAGGCCAGGCCCGCGAATCCTGATGCCACGTCCCAAGCCTTGGCGGTCATACCGACGGCGACAC
>DAORCZ010000489.1:0-4088 GCA_035345735.1 Pseudomonadota bacterium
TCGTCGAGAACACAAATTTGGGATTGCTTTTTGTGCACGTCAATGCCGATAAAGTTCATGGCTGGCCTCCATCCTTGCGCCATCGAGCGCGTCTTTTCTTCGTGGGGCATTTGGCTACCACGCTGGATGGTCCGCCAGCCGTTTCATCTCATCTTCCCTGGCCATGGCACCGAAACAGCGTTTGAACGTCCTACCCGAGGTCGCACTGAACGTCCTATCCGCGTCGAACAGGATCGTCAGGTCGTGGCAGTGTGGCAGACGATTTTGGGGGGAGATGCCGAATGGCCAGCGGAGCAGATCTTGAAGTTCGAGCTGACGATGGGAATGTGCGTGCGACGCTCGCATCTGACAATGAGTCCACCAACGAGCGTGCATTCCGCACAATCTTCAAGAATCGTACGTTCCATGTGCTGCGGCAGACGACTGGTGCAGGACTTTGCGAACCTCATGGGGCTCGCCGGCTGGGGGGAACACACTTGCCGGCGGCCGAATCGCTGCTCAAGCGGCTGCCACGTCGATCGTGTCCCGGGCTGCCCGTCCTTGACGTGGCGAGATCGAAGCTGGTTACAATGCGGACGGAGAATAGATGCTGCTTACACCCGGTACGGTGATCGCGGACAGGTACGAGGTCGTACGGCTCGCAGAGCGAGGTGGGATGGCTCTCCTCTATCTAGTCCGCCACCGGGATCTGCAGCAGCCGTTGGCTCTGAAGGTGCTGCGGAACACCAGGGAGATCGATCCCATGGCTGCCGACTACTTCGCGAGTGAAGCCAGGGCACTGGCTGCGCTGCGGCATCCGGGCGTCCCGATGGTCATCGACCACGGGTCGTATGGTGGACATCCCTATCTGGTGATGGAGTGGGTGGAGGGCGAGACGCTGGCGGCGCGGCTGAAGCAGCTTGGTCGATTGGATCTGCTGGCGGTGCTGCAGATCTGCCACCAAGTCGGCAACGTGCTGGTAGCGGCCCACCAGCTTGGAATCGTGCATCGAGATCTCAAGCCCTCGAACTTGATGCTCTGGCAGCGAGCGGGTCTGCCGGAGCAAGTCAAGGTCCTCGACTTTGGGGTGGCCCGGGTTCCGACGACCACTGGGGCGCAGCGGCCGATGACGGTTCCGGGCACCATCCTCGGTACGCCTGAATACTGGGCTCCCGAGCAGGCGCGGGGCGACACTGCCAACATTGGCGCGGCCACCGACCAGTACGCGCTGGCCATGCTGGCCTATGTGATGCTAAGCGGCCAGCCGGCATTTCCCCTGCGTGACTCCAGTCAAGAGGCGATGCAGGCGCACTTGGTCGCCAAGCAGCTCGATCCACCGCCGCCGCTGGGTGCCCAGGTTGGCTCGGCCGTGGCCGCCTGCATCACCAAGGCGCTGAGCAAGCAGCCGGCCGATCGATTTCCGAGCGTCGAAGCCTTTTTGGCTGCGCTCGTCAGCGCCCAGGAGCTGGATGTAGAGGCTCCGACCAAGAGCGGGAACACCGCTGTTCTTGTGAACCTGAAGGAGCCACCGCCACCGGCTGCGCGCAGCGAGAGGCCGTTCCCCCGCTGGCTGACCGGGGGACTGCTGTTTGCATCAGGAGTGCTCTTGGGAAGCTGGTTTGGGCCGGAGCGTATCAGTCTGCAGCAGGCGCCAGTCGCTCCCATTTCTCTGCCCACCGGTCACGTCCCCATCGCCGATTTGACACTGCTTCCTCCAGTGGTGGTGGCCGAGCGAGCAGTCCCACCGCTGATACTTGATTTGGCCACGGAGGCGCCAGACATGCTTGTCGCCCCGGTGCAGAAACAGCCCACGATGGCGGCGGCGGCACCTCCTGCGGGGCCACGTCGCCTCCCTGTCACCATTGAGGGCCGTCCAGCGCTACAGCCAGTGCAGACCCAGGTCTTTCTGCGAGCGGTCGCCGAGAGCAAGATCTGTCGTCCTGGTCGGGTGTTGACGTTGATTCGAGCCCGAAGCTGGCTTACGGTGCAGAAATGGCAAGAAGGCCTGCTCAAAAGCGAAGTGGACAGACTTCTGGAGACCTCCCAGCAGGGCTGGGAGGAGCTGCTTGGGTTCGCAGCATCACCGCCCGAGCTTGTTACGATCCGCTGTCTCTGATCGCAGCGGGTATCGGCAGAGCAGCGGCAAAGACCGTGCTGTGGGCTGGGCTGGTGCTCCTGTCTGGCTGCTGGTCGCAAGAGATCGCCCAGGTTCGCGTCGATCTGACCAAGGACATTCGTGACGAACAAGATGCTCGGGTGGAGTTTGAGCGGCGGCTCCTGGCCGCCGAGCGCGAGTTGCAGTTCCTGGTAGACCAGACCCCGGCCTGCAAGTCTCGCGGTGCGGGCCAAATACTGGTGGAGCGCTGTCAAGACAAGAGCTGCGAGCCTGGAGCACTCGAGGCGGCATTGGCGGATCTAGAGAAGCTGCGAGACTCCTTTGTGATTGCCTATCTGCGTCCCCAGCAAGGAGCCGAGGGACTGAGCGTTGGACGGACCAATGAGCTGACCAAGCTCTTCGAGTTTCCTCGGCGGCGACCGACCTCCCGGCTGCTCATCGTGACACTTCCCCAAGGCCAAGATGAGGCATCCCGGGAGCGGGCTCGGAAGGTGGCCGATGAGCTGCTGGCCAAGATCCGCGAGCGGGTCGAAGCCAGCCGGGACTACCAGCCCGTTGTGACGACAGCGGTCAGCTGCCATCGTGACAACCGGCAGTTGTTTGCTAAGTTTGCGGCCAAAAAGCCCCCCGATTTGTCCAAGGAACCCAAGCCTGCGGAGGCAATCATTGCGATGATCTTCCGCTTGGACTGCTACTAGCCATGCGCACCGCCCTGCTGCTTGTACTTCTATCGCTCATTGGTCTCCCAGCCCCTGCTTTTGCGAACGATCCGCAGGCCGATCTGGCCGAACTGCTGAAGAATTGCAATCAAGTGGACCACTTGATCAGTCTTCTTCCGTCGTGGTCGGAGGTAGAGGCGCAGCGCTGGCAGCCGAGCCCAGGTGGGGCAGCGCCCTGGTCACAGCGGGCGAAGCTTCCGGTGCCTGACAAGACGGCAAAGCTGACCGTCCTGCATGTGTGGGCCACGTGGTGCAGGCCGTGCCTGACCGAGTTTGCGGAGCTGGGTCGCATCTTTGGCGATCCAGTCCTTGCGACCGCCAAGCTGGTCGTCGTCGTAGAGAGCGGGAGCAACATAGACATGAGCAAAGTGCAAGAGGCCATCAAGTCCTGGCCCTCGCTCGGGGGCAAAGTCCCGCTGTTTCTGGATGCAACCAACGGCATCACTAAGCTGCTGGGTGCGCAGACGGGGTTCGGCGTACCGAGCTACCCCACCACGCTCCTGCTTGACTCGTGTGGAGTGATTCGACACGCCTTTGTCGGTTCGATCGAGGGCAGATCCGGGGTGTTTGAGTCGGCGGTGCGGCGATTGCTCGAGGTGCCGCCGGCATGTCCACCGGCCAAGAAACCAGGGAAGTGAGCATGATCCGCCTCATCTTGCTGTGGGTGGCGCTGCTCGGGCTTCAGGGCTCGGCTGCTTTTGCGGCCGAGGTGTTGAGCGACCCGCCTCCGGCCTGCACCGCTGACGCCAATACCAGCAGCACCGTCGCCGTGCGTATCCCTGAGCCACTGCCCATTTCACTTACGTATGTCCGACCCGCTCGCTTGAAAGTGAGCCATGGCCAGCCGCTACACCAAGCAGTGGCTGTGGCGATCGGCCTGCGGCGCGGAAAAGTCACTGAGGTAACGATCTGTGATCCCGAAAAACCGTGCCAGGCAGCGAACAGCACTACGGCGTCTGAGGCGGCCAGGCTAGTCCTTCGGCTGGAGCCGCACCCGTTTGACAAATCAAGGAAGCAGTCGGTGACTCGGCTGCACCTAGAGTGGCAGCAAGCTGCGGCAGACGCACCGGGCGAAGCCGTGGACCAGATCATTCACGGTTCGGGAGAGCTGTTTGCGAAGTCAGCGATGCGGTACATCCGCCCCAAGCTCAATCGGCTTCTCGACAAGCTAGAAGTACCGCGTACGACGCTGGCAGCTTGCCCACTATTGCCAACGACACCAACGACACCAACGACACCAACGACACCAACGACACCAACGACACCAACGACAC
>DAORCZ010000489.1:4188-6353 GCA_035345735.1 Pseudomonadota bacterium
CAACGCCGCTGCTAGCCAATGGGCATGCGCTGCGCGCCCGCAAGGCGCTGCCGCTGGTATCCCTGGGACTGCTAGCGGGCTCGGTTGGGCTGCTTGCTTGGCGAGGGTACCTCAACGGCAATCCGGCAGAGGGAGACTGTCATGATCCTGCGGGCAGGGTGATTCTCGACAACTGTGAGTGGCGGACCTGGCGTTCTATTACCGGTACAGCCACCGCTGCCGGTGTCTCTGCCGTGGGGATGAGCTTGGGCTTCATCTTTTGGCCAAGAGAGCCGAGTGCCGCCGCAGCGGAGGGGAAGAAGTAACATGACCAGCCTTCAGCACCGAGCGCTCCGCCGCGTGGTGGTCTGGCTATTCGCCGGGCCGCTGCTCGGCTGCAACGAGCGAGAGAGCCTCTGCGATCTCACACCGCAGTGGTGCCAGCCGTTTGAGCTGGCGCCGATTCCTGAGCCGTTCAACCTGAGCGCCCCGGCCACTCCGATTTCGGTGCACCTGGCGACGCCTGACGCGACGCCGGAGCCCACCGCGAACTCGTCCTACCGAGTGTTGGTCAAGCAGGAATCGCCTCCACCCGTGCTGCAGGTGGCCGTGCTGCCATCGCCCGAGACGATCGAGGCTGGCTGGCCGCTGCGGCCACGGGACTTGGCGCCGCTGGCCACGAGCGAGCCGAAGCTGCGCTGTGGTCCGGGAACACTGACGCTGTATGCCCGCCGCTATCAGACCTCGCCGGGCACTCCGCTGGTCGCAGGTGATCCAGACAGTGCCAACTACGTCCAGCACGGCACAACCAACCTTCAGATCATCGGTGAGCCGATGAGCTGGACGCAGGCAAGTTCTGTGGATATGTCGCTCGCTGGGTGGACGGTCACCGGCCTCGACCTTGGACCGCCATCGTTAGGATCAGACGATCGAACGATGCTGTATGCAACGGTCCAGTACCTGGCGGACACCTCGGTCAGTCCTGAGGTCCGCCGCGCTTCGCTGTCTAACATCGCGTCGCTGACGGCGCTCCAGGCGCGCCACTTTGCTGGGGTAGGTTCGGACGGCAACATCGCTTTGAACTTCAGGTACATGGCGTCGCAGGCTGATTGGATTTTCTGCGACCCAGCTACATCGAACTTGGCTGCTCCCCCGTGCGTGACAGCGAACGATCTATTTATGGGGAAGCCACCCAAGTCGCTGGCGGTGGATGCCAAAGGGAGGTGGCTGGTCAGCGTCGATTCTGTGGGCAAGCTGCGCATCCAGGGCTACAGCTATCAGTCAAGCCCAACGTCCTTTAAGGTTCAGGCGATGCCGATGCCGATCCGTGACTCCACGTTTCGGCAGGCGGTGGTGGGCGATCTGGACGGGAATGGGTATGCTGATGTCCTGGCGTGGGGGAACCCGCCGCACCTTCTGCTGCAGGACAGTGGGTCATTCGCTGCGCCACAGGGCGACAACCCGCACTTGAAAGCGTTCATGGAGGAGCTTACGAAGCTCGCGGATTCCGATTCAGTGATTGCGATCAGCCACGAGCGCTGTGATCGGAGTCTGAGGCTCCTGGTCGCTCAGAAGACAGCGATCACGGCCTACGTCATCGGACCGGACTGGACCCTGGGGGAAGCTGAGTCTGTGGTTTCGCTGAGCGACCCCGTTACCGCGCTGCTGCGCAAAGACACCGATGGCAATGGGGTCGCTGATCGGCTGATCGTGGCCACCAAGCCCACCACAGGCAGTCCGAAGCTGCTGGTGTTCACGCCGACGCCATAGCCCCTGTGCCAGAGACGATTGCCTCACCGGGCAGGTGGAACGCAATTGCGGGCGGCAAAATCGCCGTGCTGCCTGTCTCCATGCTCAACATCCTGTCCCAAGACCGCAGTTACGGCTGAGATTGTTCGCGACGCGCGCTACCACCATGCGGCGCTGCTGGCAGACCAGGAAACCCAGCACTTGGCTCCGCACAGCTCGGAGACCGTTTAAGGTAATGCGTCTGCCGCCGTCGCCGACGAGGCCACAGTTCACCACACTGAGGGAGAGCCAGCCTACCGAAAACCATCACTGGACGATGGCACGAACTGTTCGATCCACTTCCGCTGCGGAAAGCCGAACCAACTTCCCCCCCTGTATTTTTGGCGCAAACCGATCCCCTGTTCCTCCTCCAACACCGTCTCCAAAAAACCAACAAA
>DAORCZ010000490.1:0-6346 GCA_035345735.1 Pseudomonadota bacterium
TGGTCGGGGCCGACCACGGGCTGCCCAACGTCAACCTGCCGGACGGCATACGCGCCGCCCTGCCCGCGCTTTATCTCCGCGGCACCGCCTTGAACCTGCGGCCGGGGGACCTGCTGCTGCTCATCGATCGCGCCGTGTCACCGCCACTGCAACAGATCGTCAGCATCGCCGCCGTCGAGGTCGAGTCCGCAGCCAGCCGCACGCGCGTCGTGCTCTTGGGCGATCCCAACCGCCGCGTGCCCGATCCGCTGCGCACCACGGTGCCCGCGTTTGCCACCGCCGATGCGCCCCCCAACCTGGGACCGCAGCCGCTCAGCCGCGAGGTCGTGCGCGGCTTGCTCGCGACGCAGGTGCAGTCCGAAGGGCAGCTGCAGTCGCTGCTATCAGTGCAGAGCTGGGATGGCAGTCAGTTCCTGCAGCTGGCCGCCGCGCAGCGCACCCTTGACCTGGCCGAAAGCTCCGTCGAGGTCTACGCCTTCCGCCAGCGCCTCGGTTCGTTTGGGCACAACCGCATCGGCTTCGGTTTCATTCCCACGCGGCCCAGCAACTTCACCAGCATCACCGACCGTCAGTGGGTCGATGCCCTCAACGCCATCGACACCAATGCTTCGGTGTTTCAGCTCGCCGGGGCTGCCGCCTGGCCGCATGGCGCCCACCTGGTGCTGGAGCGCACCGTGCCCGAAGTCACCGCGGGGGGCTTTGTCGTTCTGCACGACGCCGCCGATGGCAGCACCCGCGCCTTCGAGATTGCGCGCAGCCTGGAAGCCAGCTTCACCACCACCGGGCCCAGCGGTCGCGCCACCGGCCTGCTGCTGCGCGACTTTCCGCCCAGCGACATCAATCCCAGCAGCAGCACGCCGTTTAACTTTCGCAGCACCACGCTGTACGTGCAGAGCGAGCGCCTGGCCCTGGCCCCGCTGCCTATCCTGTCAGAGGTCAGCGGCCAGCAACTTGTGCTGTCGAGCATGACCCTGGGCCTGCGGCCCGGCCGCGCGGTGTGGGTCAGCGGCGAGCTGCTCGACGATCCCAAGGTCAAGCGCAGCGAGATCCGCAGCTTGTCGGCGGTGAGTCACCACCAGGGCCTGACCGCGCTCTCGCTCGATGGGCCGCTTACCTACCGCTATCGCCGCGAGAGCGTGCAAGTGAACGCCAACGTCGTCCTGGCCACGCACGGCGAGAGCGGCGACTTTGAAGTGCTGGGCAGCGGCGACATCAGTCAGAGCAATCAGCGCTTCCCGCTGCGCCGCAGCAACGTCGCCTATCAACCGCAGCCACGCGGCTTTGGCATCGAGAGCGGCATCGAGGTGCAGGTCGGCGGCGTCCCCTGGCGCGAGGTGCCCACGCTCTATGGCCAGGCCGCCGAGGCCCTGGTGTTTGCCGTTCTCAACGACATCGATGGCCGCTGCGAGCTGGTCTTTGGCGACGGCGTAAACGGCTCACGCCTGCCGACCGGCCGCGACAATGTGCGTGTCCGCTATCGCGTCGGCCGGACGGCGCAGGGTGGGGTCGAGGCCGAGAGCCTGTCGCTCTTGCGCTCGCATCCCCTCGGCGTGCGCTCGGTGAAGAATCCCCTGCCGGCCCGTGGTCAGGCGGGTGCCCCGACGCTGGCCGAGCTGCGCCAGGCCGCCCCGGTGCAGACCCAGCTCTTAAACCGCCTGGTCTCAGCCGAAGACTACGAACAGTACGCCGCCACCTTCCCCGGCATCGGCAAGGCGCGCGCCGATCTGATCGCCACCGAAGACGGCCGCACCGTCCTTATCACCGTGGTCAGCACCGATGGAGAAGAGGCCCCACCCGACCTGCTTGCCCGCCTGACCCGCAGCGCCGCTCAGCTGGGCGATCCGCTACAGGGGCTGCGGCTTGTTACCACGCGGCCGCAGTTTTTCCGTGTGCGCGCCGGCCTCGTCACCGCCGCCGAAGCCAGCGATAACGGGCCGGTCTTGGCCGCCGCACAAGCGGCCTTGCTCCGCGCGTTCTCCGTCGCTGCACGCGCCTTCGCCCAGGATGTCGGGGTATCGGAAGTGATCCGCGTGCTGCAGTCCGTGCCCGGAGTCACCGCCGCCCTGCTCGACGACTTCAGCCTGACCACCGCTCCCGAGCGCAGCGTGAACCAGCTCCTCTCCTCCGCCGCCGCCAGCGTGGGGCGCCGCGCGGGCGAAATCGAGATTCGGCCTGCGACCCTCCTTCTCATCCACCCGCTGGAGATCCAGCTCTATTCGGTGACGCCATGACGCCGCCACGCTCTCCCTCCTCCTCGCCATCTCCGGCCAGCGAGCGCCTGTATGCCCTGCTGCCGTCTCTCTTGCGCCTCCGCGATGGCGAGGTTGGCCAGCCGCTGCGCGCCCTCCTGCGCGTCTGTGAGCGCGAGCTTGTGGCCATCGAAGCCGACATCGCGCAGCTCTACGACAACTGGTTCATCGAGACCTGCGAGCCCTGGGTCGTGCCCTACCTCGCCGACCTGCTGGGCATTGCCCACCTGCCCGGCCTGTTTGGTCGGCAGGTCAACCGCCGCAGCTTCGTCGCCAATACCCTTTCGTATCGCCGTCGCAAGGGCACGCCGGGAGTCATGCTGCAGCTGGCCCACGATCTCACCGACTGGCCCGGCCGCGTCGTGGAATACGCGCCGTTTGTCGCCAGCAGCCAGCATGTGCTGCGACCGCGCCCCGCCCGCCAGGCCACCCTCGATCTACGCAGCGTCACCCGCTTGCAGCAGCTCGGCTCGCCGTTTGATGACCTGAGCCGCGTCGTCGATGTCCGCAGCATCCTCGCGCAGCCCGGCCATGTCGCGGGCCGCCACAACCTCTCGAACGTCGGTCTGTTCCTGTGGCGGCGCAGCGTGGTCAGCGTCGCTGATGCCGTCCCCGGCCAGCTCGGCCCGCACCGCTTTGCCTTCAGTCCCTTGGGCCACGAGTCGCCGCTGTTTCAGCCCGACCGCACGCCGCCGGGTCGCAACGTCACCGTGGATACTGCGCCGGCCCAGCTGACGTCGCGCCAGCTACGCGAGGATCTGCAAGCCGGGGGCCGCACCTACTTCGCGGCCGAGCCCCCCGTCGTTGCCGTGCGCAGCCGCGGTCAGCTGGTGCCACCTTCCCGCATCGACATCCGCGACCTGTCGAACGGCAGCGATCTCTGGGACGACACCACCCAGCTCCCCCCTGGGCGCATCGCCATCGATCCCGAGCTGGGTCGTCTGCTCGTCGCCCCCGACTTTGACGACCCGCAGATCCGCGTTAGCTATTCCTATTCCACAGCCGGCGAGCTCGGCGATTCGCACTTTGTCGACCTCAGCTCGGCCCCGGCGACCCAGGTCAGCCTGCGGGTCCCGCTGAGCCAGCGCCAAGCCGAAAGCAGCGTGCTGCAAGCGGCCATGCGCCCGGTCCCGGCGGCCACCTCGCCGTGGGTGGTGCAGATCGAAGACAGCGCGCACTACCTGTGGCCCGACTCGACCATCGAGGTGCCCGCCGGCCAGACGCTGATCCTGCGGGCGGCACCCGGACAGCGACCGCTCATCGTCCTGCCCGACGAGAATGCCGTCAATAATCGGTCAGAAGAGGGCGAGCGCTTCATCGCCAGTGTGCGCCTGGGGCCCGGGGCCAAGCTGATCTTGCAGGGGCTGCTGTTCGCCGGCTCACTCGCCGTCAGCGCGGGAGGTGGGGCAGAGCTCACCCTGGATCACTGCATGCTCGCCCCGGATGCCCGCACCTTCGACGGCTCCGGCCTTTACGGTCAGCTCTTGGTCAACGACGGCGACTACGCGCTGCGCATCGACAAGTCGATCATCAATCACCTGAGCGCGTATGGCAGTCGACTGTTGCTCAGCGACAGCTTCCTCCTGGGCGGTGGCGAAGAACAGCTGCGTGTGCGCCAGGCCCGCATCGAGCGCTCGACGCTCAGGGCTTCCCTGACCGTCACCGAGCAGCTCGAAGAAGCCAGCGACAGCATCTTTGAGAACGGGCTCGACCTCGAAGGCCGCGGCGACGGCTGCGTTCGTTTCTGCTATCTGCGTCCACCCAGCGAAGTGCTCAATCGCTTCCGCTGCGTGCCACAAGTCGGCGAGGACGACCGCAGCCTACGCCTCCTTTTTGTCGCCGATCACCATGCCGCGCCGGGATTTGGTCAGCTCAGCCGTAGCAACAGCCCGCGTATCCTCAAGGGAGCCAGCGACGGCGGCGAGCTGGGCGCGATGAACCACCGGGGATGGCAGCAGCGCGAAGCCGACCTGCGCTCGACCCTGGCTGAGTACACCCGGGTTGGCTACGACACCGAGATCTTTTTTGAGGACTAGCCAGGAAAAAAGAGACTCCCAAGTCTCATTCCGTAATCAAAAAAGGAATGAGCCAATGAGACTCCGATTTCATTCTGCAGAGGGACAGAGGACACCATGACCAAGCGTAGCGACATCAGCCGAGACAGCTTCCGACCCGACCAGGGCTACACCTCGGTCCGCCTGCAGCAAGGCCGCCCGCAGCTCGACTCCGACTGGAACGAGCAGATGGATCTGCAATATCAGCGCGAACGGGGGGAGCTGACCGACATCCTCGGCGCCGTCGCGGCTGTTCCGCAGAACCTCACCGATCCGATCAGCAGCCCGCGCGGTCCGCAGCTCGACGTGACGATGGGCCAGCAGGGGCCAACTCGCATCCAGACCCGGGCCGGACGTGTGTATGTCGAGGGTCGGCAGGTCGATATTCCGGCCGGCGTCGATCTCGTCACTCAGCCGCTGTGTCCCAACCTCAAGCTGCCGACTTTTGGTCTGCCGCTTCCCGATCCCAACACCAGCATCTGGATCGCCTACTTGGACATCTTCTCGCGCGAGGTGACGGCGCAGGACGACCCCACCCTGCGCGAGGTGGCGCTTGGTGGCCCCGATACCACGACGCGCATGCAGACGGTGTGGCAGGTGCGGTTGCGTGAGATTCCGCCCGGCCATCCGCTCAACGTCCCGCTGCGTGCCGGGCTGCGCAGCCTGGCGAGCGTCGCCGAGCCGTTCCTGCTTGACCGGCCGGAGCTCGCCGCCCTGGCCCCGGGTCAGTTCACCCCCGACTCGACGGCAGCCCCGACCCCGTCCGCCAAGCCAGGTCAGCTGCGGGCTCGTTTCATCGACCAGGGTGCGACGCTCGAGAATCGCCTGTACCGCGTCGAGATCACCGACGTCCGCGCCTCGCAAGTCCAGATACGCTGGAGCCGCGACAACGGCGCGGTGGTCGCATCGGTCCGGCGCGTCGAGTTTCCCGCGAGCGGTGGCCAGGCCCTGGTGCTTTCCCGGCCGACCGTCGGCGACGCCAGTCTATTTAGCAAGGGCCAGTGGCTGGAGATCACAACGGCGGGAGCCGAGCTGCGCGGCGAGCCGCCGCAGTACCGCCGCATCCAGTCCCAGGGCACTTTCGAGGCCGGCGAGCTGCGCGTGCCCATCGAAGGCCGCATTGACCTGTTTAACCCCCCGCTCAACGAAGGCGGGGTCAAGGCCCGACTGTGGAATAGCGCCTCCGAGGCGGCGACCTATCCCCTGCCTGTCGCGCTGCCAGCGTCGGCAGGTGGCGTACGGCAGAGCGACTTTATCCCCCTTGAAGACGGAGTCGAGGTGCAGCTCGTGCTGCCCGACAGCAACCCCGAAGCCCGCAGCTTCTTCCGCTTTGCTCCCGGTCAGTCCTGGCAAATTCCGATGCGGGCCGCGCTCGGCGGCATTGACTGGCCCATCGACCGCCCGCCCCAACCGGCGCAAGAGACCCGTCATTCCTATTTGGTCCTGGGGGCCATGCTGGCGGCGGAGATCAACCCCAATCAACCGCAGAACCGTGCCTGGCGCTACGTCGCCCTGCAGCCGCCAGCCATCAACACCCTGCCAGTCCTGGACCGCCGCATCCAACAACAGACCCGCGACCTGGCGGCGGTCGTGCAGGACCGCATTGGCCCCTTAGAAGGCCAGATTCTGCGGGTCCGAACGACGACTGGCCCGATCTCGGCCATCTTAAATACGACATCGACTCAGAAGCCCGTTGACATCACCCCAAATCTGTCGGCGGCCTTCGACCGAGCGGGATTTATTTCTTTATTTTATCTACTCGAAGGCACCCTGACTTCTGTTCTAAACGGTGGACCACCCAATGGCGGCGCACCCGTCGCCTTATCGCCAATGGGTCCTGTTCGAACACTCAAAATTACTCTGGTTGTCCCGGTAAACGCCATTGAAGTCCGGGTCGATATGCGAATTTTGGCGCTCTATGTCCGCGACCGCACAGACGGCGATCTCTCCGTCACTTCCTCTGTCGTGCAAGGGGCTCCGTTCGCCCCGACGGGCAGGGGGCTGTAAGGCATTCCCATGGCCCCCCCCGCCCCACCGCAACGC
>DAORCZ010000491.1:0-6337 GCA_035345735.1 Pseudomonadota bacterium
TGGTGGGCGGCGGAGGTGACGGGCTTGGGTGGGTGGGGTTCTCGACGCGAATCGCTGCAGAACGGGCGCTACGGCGGCATACGATAGGGCCATGGCAGAGCTAGACGGGGGCTCCCTGGGGGCGCGGTACGAGCTTCGGGGCAGGCTGGGCGCCGGAGGGATGGGCGAGGTGTATCGGGCGTGGGATCGCCTGGAGGGACGCGAGATCGCGCTCAAGCGCTTGCTGCCAACACCGCGCCAGTCTTCGGCGGTGAGTGTGGGGCCAGCCGAGCCGGCCGTCGCGGCCAGCGAAGCCACGCAAGAGATGTCGGCGATCGACTCGCGTCAGGCCCCTTCGAACGATCCGCTGCGCCCCGTCCTCAGTCAGGGGCCGCCGCTCGCATCCATCGATCCAGCGCCATCGCTGCTCTTGTCTGCACCACCGCCTTCGGGCAACCGTGGCTCCTCGGGCCAGCCCGACGCTGAGCTCCGACTTCTCTTGACGCAGGAGTTTCACACCCTCGCCTCGCTGCGCCATCGCCACATCATCAGCGTCCTCGACTACGGCTTCGATGCCGAGCGCGTGCCCTACTTCACGATGGAGCTCTTGAGCGACGCGCAGCCGATCTCGCAGATCTCCCCCGAGAGCCCGCTGGCCGAACGGGTCAGCCTGGTCCTGCAGGTGCTGCAGGCCCTGACTTATCTGCATCGCCGCGGTGTCCTGCATCGCGACCTCAAGCCAGCAAACCTGTTGGTCGTGCGGGGGGCGGCGGGGCCGGTGGTGAAGCTCCTCGACTTTGGGCTGGCGGTGCTGCGACGTGATCTCTTGCGCGGTCACGCAGAGCTCGCCGGCACCCCGGGGTACATCGCGCCCGAGCTGCTGTTTGGTGCCCCGCCGTCGGAGCGCAGCGATCTTTTTGCCGTCGGGATCATCGCCTTTCAGCTCCTGTCGGGAAAGAGCGCGATCCTGCGCGATGCGGTCGGTGTGCCCATCTTGGGCCGCTGCGCCGACGAGCTGGACTGGGATTCGCTCGCGCTGTCGGAGGGTCTGCGCCAGTTCCTGCAGCATCTTTTGGCCCGCCATCCCAGCGATCGCCCGACCTCGGCCGACGAAGCCGCGCAGGCCCTGCGCGCCGCGGTGGCGCTGCCGCCGTCGGGTGAAGACGCTTCCACGCAGGAGAGCTTTCTTTCGGCGGCCACCCTGGTCGGTCGCGAGACCGAGCTGCGCACGCTCAAGACTGCGCTCAAGGCGGCGCGGGGTGGGCAGGGCGCGGGGTTGCTCCTCGCGGGCGAGAGCGGCGTCGGCAAGTCGCGCCTGTGCGACGAGCTGAAAGCCCAAGCGCAGGTGCGCGGCGTCACCGTGCTGCGCGGCCAGGCCGATCGTCACACCGGCGGTCTGGATCTGTTCGCGCCGGCCCTGCGCACGCTGTGTCTGGCCGAACCGCTGACCGACCTTGAGGCCAGCATCCTCAAGCCGCTGCTGCCCGATCTGCCCCAGCTCTTGCGCCGCCCGCTTCCCGATGCGCCCGAGCTATCGACGCAGGCCGCGCGCATGCGCCTGCTCTTGGCGATGGAGCAGGTGCTGCTCGGCAGCCAGACACCGCGCCTGCTGCTCTTGGAAGATCTGCACTGGGCGCAGCCCGACAGCCTGGAGCTGCTGCGTCGCTTGACGCACAACATCGCCGCGCATCCCGTGCTCATCGTTGCCACCTACCGCGATGATGAGCGCGCGGGGCTGCCGGGTGAACTTCCGGACGCGCAGGTGCTGAAGCTGCCGCGGCTGGGGCGCGATGCGGTTGGTGAGCTGATCGACTCGATGGTGGGGCCGATGACAGGACGCACGGGGCTCCTGGATCTGCTGCTGGCCGAGAGCGCCGGCAACACCTTCTTCATCGTCGAAGCCATGCGCACTCTGGTCGAGACGCAGGGCGGCCTGGCGCAGCTTGCGCACTGCACGCTGCCCCCTTCGATTTGGGTCGGTGGCATTCAGCAAGCGCTGCAGCGTCGGTTAAGCCGCGTCCCCGGCCGCCTGCGGACCCTGCTGAACCTGGCGGCGGTGGCCGGTCGGGTGCTCGATGAAGCCGTCCTCGCCGCCGCACAGCCCGGGTCTTCGGTGCCGGAGTTTCTGCAGCTCTGCAGCGACGCCTGCGTGCTGGAAGTCAGCGAGGGTCGCTATCGCTTCGCTCACGACAAGTTGCGCGAGCGCGTCCTTGCGGAGCTGAGCCCCGCCGAGATGAGCACCCTGCACGCGCAGCTTGCACAGGCCATCGAGCGCGTCCATGCCGGCTCGCCCACCTATGCCGCGCTGCTGTCCCATCACTACCTCGGCGCTGGGCGGCTGCGCGAGGCCGGAGCCTACGCCGCGGGGGCCGGTGAGGCGGCCGTGCTGCGCGGCGCGCTCTCGGAAGCCCAGGTCCTCTTGCGACGGGCCATCGATCTTTTGCCGCAGCGGCCCAGCACCTATCTGCAGCGCGTGCGGCTGTATCGCTTCCTTTTGCACACCCACCTGGGCCTGGGTCAGCTGATGGATCGTGGCGACGAGATCGTCGAAGCCCTGCAGGCCATCGCCCAGCCCATGCCGACCCAGTCAGGGGCACTCGGCGCGGCGATCACTGGCGCCGTCTTGCGCCAGGCCTGGAACCGCCTGCGACCGTGGCCCGCGAGACCGCCCCGCCGGGCCGAGGATGCCGCCGTACAGACCGAGCTCTGCTACTTATTTCAGATCGTATCCGAGTATCTTCTGTGGAAAAATAAGCCTCTCCCCGGGATTTATTATGCGTATGCGGCCGCCAACGCCTCCGAACGCCAAAACGATCCCTTCGTTCGCTCGCTAGGCTATGCCTCGCTAAGTTATATATTCTGCATAACGCCACTCAAGGCAATTGCGCAAATGTATGCAACTTTGGCAGAACATCAATATGATATTGCGCCGAGCAAACAGTTAATCATTTATCCCCAGCGTGGCACGGCTTTTATGTATTCGTTTTCCGGGCAGCTGACACAGGCCATCCGCATTGCGGACTCGGGCATTGCGCTGGCCCAGGCCGCCGGCGACCCTATCGGGCGCCTGCACCTGCTGTTCATCCTGTGGCGAGCGCAGCGGGTGCAAGGCGATATTGTGGCAGCAGCAGCGACGGGCAATTCCCTGTACGAG
Organism: Pseudomonadota bacterium; assembly: GCA_035345735.1. Taxonomy (GTDB): domain Bacteria; phylum Myxococcota_A; class Polyangia; order Palsa-1104; family JAEUJZ01; genus JAEUJZ01. The sequence continues at coordinate 3,134 of DAORCZ010000491.1, forward strand.
CTGGCGCTAGCCACCGACCATGCGCAGTACCGGACGATGGGCCTGGCGGCCCTGGGCAGCGCCCGGCTGCTTTTTGGCAGGCTCGCGGAAGCGGCAGTCAGCCTGCAGCAGGCGCTGGAGCTAGGCGAGCGATCCGGCTATGCCGAGACCGCCCTGCACGGCTTAGGTTTGCTGGCCTTATGTGCATGGCGGCGCGGCGACCGCGCCGAGGCAGAGCGCCTGGCTGAACGCTCACTACAGGCGATCGATATCCCCATGTTTGCGCACGATGCATCCTACGAAGGCTACCCTGCCTGCGTAGAAACCTTCGTATTTTTGCATGCCAGTGAGTCCGACCCAATTCGCAAACAGAAATTACAAATCAGCCTGACTCGCGCGCTGTCGGTTCTCAAGCGCTTTAGCGCAATTTTTCCCAACGGTCACGCTGCCTATCATCGGCTGCAGGGACAGGTCCGCTGGCTGGCCGGCGACCACGCCACCGCGGGGGCCGAATTCGCCGCCAGCGAGGCCGCCGCCGAGCGCTACGAGATGCGCTACGACGCCGCCCTGGCCCAAGCCTGGCGCGCCCGCCTGCTGCCCGCCGACGAACGCCGCACCATCCTCGCCCACGCCGCCGAGCGCCTGCGCCACCTCGGCGCCAGCTGGGACGCGGAGCAGGTCGAGGGGTGGCAGTAGGCAACCCGTCCGCGAGTCGAGCGCCGACCTGCGACCCCGCTACTTTTCGCTACCGTCGCCAGCGCCTGCGTGTTACGGCGGGGGCCGAGAGCGACCCGTTATGCGCACCCTGTTTTCGTATCGTCCGTACTGGGCTCACCGCTTTGGCGTAGCGCCGTTTCTGCCGACCAATCGGGAGGAGATGGATGCGCTGGGCTGGGATAGCTGCGACATCATCCTGGTCACCGGCGATGCCTATATCGACCATCCCAGCTTCGGCATGGCGCTGGTCGGTCGGCTGCTGGAGGCGCACGGCTTCCGCGTCGGCATCTTGGATCAGCCGGACTGGCGCAGTGCCGAGCCGTTCCGCGCGCTTGGGGTGCCCAACCTGTTTTGGGGCGTGACGGGCGGCAACATGGACTCGATGGTGAATCGCTACACCAGCGATCGCCGCCTGCGGTCGGACGATGCCTATTCGCCGGATGGGCAGGGCGGGCTGCGGCCGGATCGCGCGGTGGTGGTGTACGCCAAGCGCTGTCGCGAAGCCGGCCCCGATGTGCCAGTCATCGTCGGCGGTATCGAGGCCAGCCTGCGCCGCATCGCGCACTACGACTACTGGTCGGATCGCGTGCGCCGATCGATCCTCATCGATTCGGATGCGGACCTTCTGGTGTACGGCAACGCCGAGAGAGCCATCGTCGAGATCGCGCATCGCCTGGGGGCCGGGGTGCCGATTCGCGAGATCCGCGATCTGCGCGGCACGGCGTACGTCGGCCCACCTCCCGCGGACTTCACAGCCATCGACTCGACGCAGATCGACACGCCCGGGGCCATCGATGCCAAGCCCGATCCCTACGCCATGAGCGAGGAACGGCAGGCGGCCCCCTGCGCCACCGGCGACTCCGCGCCAAGCAGCGAAGCCGCGCCGCCCCTGGTTCAGCTAGGTCGCAAAAAAGCCGATCGATCCCGCGAGTACATCCGCCTGCCGAGCTTTGCCCGCGTCGCGGCCGAGCCGGTCTTGTACGCCCATGCCTCGCGCATCCTGCATCGCGAGTCGAACCCCGGCAACGCGCGCATGCTGGTGCAACACCACGGCCATCACGACGTGGTCATCAACCCGCCGCCGATCCCGCTGTCCTCGGCCGAGATGGATGCGCTGTACGAGCTTCCCTATCAGCGCATTCCGCACCCGCGCTATCGCGGTCGCAAGATCCCGGCCTACGAGATGATCAAGTTCTCGGTGACCATCATGCGCGGCTGCTTCGGCGGCTGCAGCTTCTGCTCGATCACCGAGCACGAGGGCCGCATCATCCAGAGCCGCTCGGAAGCGTCGATCCTGCGCGAGATCGAGCGCGTGCGCGACCAGACCCCGGGCTTCACCGGCATCATCAGCGACCTCGGCGGCCCGACGGCGAACATGTATCGCATGGCCTGCAAGAGCCGCGAGATCGAAGCGGTGTGTCGCAAGCCCTCGTGCGTGTTCCCCGACATCTGCTCGAACCTGGGGACGGATCACGGGCCGCTGATTCGCCTGTATCGCAAGGCGCGGGCCCTGCCCGGCGTCAAGCGCATCTTCGTCGCCTCCGGCGTCCGCTACGACCTGGCGGTTCGCTCGCCGGACTGGATTCGCGAGCTCGCGCAGCACCACACCGGCGGCTACCTGAAGATCGCGCCCGAGCATACGGAGTCGGGGCCGCTTTCGCTGATGATGAAGCCGGGCATCGGCGCTTACGACCGCTTCAAAGAGCTCTTCGATCGCTACTCGGCCGAGGCTGGCAAAGAGCAGTACCTGATCCCCTACTTCATCGCCGCCCACCCCGGCACCACCGATGAAGACATGCTGAACCTGGCGCTGTGGCTGAAAGAAAAAGGCTTCCGCCCAGATCAGGTGCAGGCGTTTCTGCCGTCGCCGATGGCCAGCGCGACGGCGATGTATCACACCGGCTATAACCCGCTTTCGCCGCTGCGCCTACGTCGCCAGGTGCACGTTGAAAAGTCGCTGGAGCAGCGCCGCCTGCACAAGGCCTTCCTGCGCTATCACGACCCCAACAACTGGCCGATCCTGCGCGCCGCGCTGATCCGCATGGGGCGCTCGGATCTGATCGGCAATGGCAAGCGTCACCTCATCCCCGCCTTTCAGCCCGCCGGCACTGGCCTCCAAAAAGAAGGCCAGCGTCGCGCTCCGCCCCGTCGGGGCCAAGCCCTGACCCAGCACACTGGCCTGCCGCCGTCGCCCCGCACGTAACGCATCGATTCCATAGAAATAATCAATGCATCAGGTGTTGAGCACCTGACATCTCAATGGACGCTTCGCCAGCCGCGAGGCGCTTGGCTACCCACCCCGGGTCGGCCGGCAGCCTCGCATCCTCAACTAACCTGGAGGCGTCTTATGAACCTTACGCGTGTCCTGTGTCTGTCCTCACTATCCCTTCTGGCCTGCGGCATGGAGAGCGAGAAGCCGGCTCCCGGCCCGACGCCCGGCGATCCCGTCGTCAGCCAGAAGGCGACGATCAACGTCGTGCACGCCGCCACCGATGCCCCGGCGGTCGA
>DAORCZ010000492.1:0-6333 GCA_035345735.1 Pseudomonadota bacterium
AAACGGCGCGCGCACTATGCCGACTCAGGGGGCCCAGGGCAAGCCGTTCCGCGCACGGGCGCTGGTCAGCGCGGGTGGATAAGGATGGGGCAGGGGAGGGCGAACTCTACGGTGCGATCGAAAATTCGTCGCTCAGTTCGTAGAAATTCACCGATTGGAGCAACGGCGCACCAGCGGCCGCGAAGGCACAAGGATAGCCCTCCAAATGGATCTCGCGAGCCAGCGCAACGACATAGCGATAGCGGCCGGGTTCGAACGGACGAGGGGAGCCCATATAGGAGCCTTCAATGCTCTCGGTCTCGGTCCCAGGCGTCAATGCGGAGCCGCCATCGTCCGTGCCGCACATGCCACCGCGGAGATAGGGCGTCCACCTGCCATTTTGAAAGATCTCGACGCGGCCAAAGAAATTGACCAGGTTTCCCGTGCCGAACCAGTCCAGCTTGCCGTGGTTCTCGATCTTGTATTTCAGCATTCCCGCAGCCAGCGGCGTCCAGGCGCGTTTCAGCACGAGTTCTGTCGGCGCTGGCAGGGTGCGCTCCAGCGTGAAGGTGGCGAGCGACATAGGAATGCCTTTTCCATGCGGCCTCTCTATACCGCCCCCACACGGCTCGACTGGCTGAAACCAGAGCTTCACCTGAATTCGCAGCTCGTCGCCGCTGACCGAGAGTTTCTGCCCGACCGCCACCGGACGCCGCTCGCCGTGGCGCCAGGCGGAGACAAAGACGTCATAGGTTGTCTCCCGTCCCTCACTCATCCAGCCGCCCGTGCGGGGACAGGGAAATTCCTTCAACGCACGCCGCTGACCGTCCGCAAGGACGCATCGCCAGGTTTCCTTCCCTGTTCCGTCACGGACCGAGACCTCCACCCGATCCAGCCCCCGAAAGCTGAGGCCCGCCGCACCGACGAGCTGGACGGAAAGCGGCGGCTCTGGCGCCTTGTCCTTCTCTGCGCCGCGAGCCGGTACCTGGAGAAACAACCACAGGGCCACCAGCGCAAGGTGGTGGGAGCGTATGAACTCGCCGCGCATGCACACAGCATAGGACAAGGGCTCTTCGCATCGTGGGATTGGCTGCCGACTGACTGGCCAGCGCACCTGGGCTGGCAGGCGGGGACGCCAGGACCGAGCATCGCGGGCATAGACTCCGTTCGTGACAAAGTTGCGGTAATCGCCGGGGCTGCGGCCTAAGCGAGTTACGCAGCGTGCGCACGCTGTGCGCGCACCGGAATGTCCTGTGCGCACGCCGATTGCGGCGGGGTGTTCCGGGCTGGCCGAGTCACCAAGGCGCGGCGCGACTCTTGCGAACCCCAACCGGAGGACAGACCTGCCTGGGCACATGCCCAAGAAATCATGTCGATAGATGCTCGGATGACTCATTGGCCCAGACGACTCTGCGGCCAAGACGGCGCCGCGACAGGTCGGGGATGCCATGGGTCTGAAGGCCTAACCCCGCGGTCGCCACGCGGCAGGGCGTAGTCGGTCGCGGTGACGATGCAACAAAGGATGGAGAGCGCGCATGGCCCCGTCGTTCGATCCCAATGGCCTGTTGGACGTCGCCAAGCTCAGCGAGCGCGACTACGCACCGCTGCCCAAGCCGCTCGCCGCGTTCAAGCCGGAGAAGTCGGCCGGTGAGCCGGGGCCGCTCTTTCCGCATGCTCCGGTCTTCTCAGATCTCGATGTCCTCCTGCGCGTGCGCAAAATCGATGACTCGCTGCACGCCTGCTTCTCGTCGCTTCTGGGAGGGCTGTCCTCAGGGCCGGCCGTCGTCATGTCAGCGTTTCGGGCGCTACCGGACCAATCGGTGGTGGTGCGCATGCACGCGCCCGCGCGTCCCAAGCCGCACGCCAGCCTGCCGCCGATCTATATCCGCGTCCCGCGCTCGCATGCCCAGTTAGCGGTTGACCGCGGCTGGGTACCGGCCAACGCGGCCCCCTGGCTTACACTGTACGCCGCCGTTTACTACACCTTGATTGGCGACCCCGTGGCGTTCTACGAACGCAAGGATCTCGGCGGTGCCGACAACGCGGCGTGGCTGGTGTTCTATGGCAAGGACTCGGCGCGCGCAGAGTCCGAAGAGAGCGAATCGGGCGGGGCGGCAGGGGGGGGAATAAAAAGGCAGAGCCCAGCGGTGCTGAAGGATCTGTATGCGCAAATCTTTGGCGCAGGGAAGAAGGGGGTGGAGGGTATCGATGCGCATTTTCTTGTCTCGCATGCATTCGGCGGCAATCAGATCATGATGCGAACACGGGGCCCGCAGTATCTCAAGCAGTGGCTGGCCGCCGTCAGGAAGCAAGCGCCCATGAAGAGCGCCAGCCTGGCCAAGCCGCTGGCCAGCGCCACTCCGCTGCCCGAGGCTGCGCTCCAGACCTGGCTGCAGTCGCACAAGAACCTGTCCCCCGAGCTTTGCGAGGCCTTATTCCTATTTCTTGAGCTAAACGGAGTCTTGGCGCTGGGCAAGGCCGAACGATACTCGGCAGGAGCACGCAGCCTGTGGCAAGGGATTCACAAGCTGCTGGGGGATGGGGTTCCGGTTGCGCTGGAGATTGACGCACGAGATGCCCTACGCAAGCGAGTGGATGCGACTGAGCTTTCGGGCGGAACGGTGGCCACTTCCGTGCTCACGGCCCCCATGGTCGAGCTGGGAAAACGGAATGAACCCCGCGCGCTACGCTATCTTGGACTCTTGGCCTCCGCGGGATCTGCCGAGAAGGTCGAGGTGGTAGCGGGCAAAAAGTGGCAGCAGCTCCTTCGGGTGGCCGCGCCCAAGGGGGTCTGCCTGCTCGATGCCGAGCAGGCGCTCTTGCGCGGTGTCCGTCTGCATGTCGGAGCCAAGGCGCTCGCGATCCTGCCGACCCCACGCAACCAGGTGAGCTTTAGCCTCGATCTGCCGCAGCAGGCCGGCGGCAAGATTTCCTGGCCGCGCTAAGCGCGCGTCAGTCCGAATCGCCAAAGCTGGAAGAACGCCGCGTCACCAGGGAATGTCGCCGGATCATCCGATTTAGCTGATGACGACTCATTCCTAATTGGGTAGCGGCCCGCGCGATGTTGCCACGCGTCTCATCCAGCACGCGCTGGGCTACCTCGGGGCTGGGCAGGACATGCTGCGCCCGTCGTCGGGGCGTCACCGGCGAAGCCAGGGCACCGGTCGGAGTCTGGCGGGCCGCACCGTGTCCGGGCAGGGGACCGCGGATGGGCACGATGACGTCGCCTCCGCTTTCGGACATGGCGTGGCCCAGGAGGAATTCCACCTCTGACACATTGGTGATGTAGGAATGTCGCACCAGCTGATCGATCAAGAGCGGATGCACCCGCGCGCTCTCCGTTCGTTCATCCCAGAAAGCCAGGGCATTGAGGTCTCCTTGGCGGACTTGGCTGCGCAGGAGGTGCCCGATCAACATCGGAATGTCCTCTTTCCGATCATTGAGACTGGGAACGCGAATCTCGCGCTGGAAGCGGCGCTTCAGCTCATAGCGAATGCGCTCGGGCCGGTTGGTGGCGCCGACCAGGCGAAAGTCCGAGCGACGGATTCGTCCCTCTTCACCGAGCCGAAAGTACTCGCCCTGGCGATCGGCGACGCGCAGGAACATCGGCTGGACTTCCTCCGGCATGTCGCCAATCTCATCAAGAAACAGCATCGAACCATCGGCCGCCCCGACCAGGCCGACGCGCTCGTCCATTCCGGGATTGGGGAAGTTGCGCTTGTTGCCAAACAGCAGAGCCGCCGCCAGGCTGGGCGGAATCGCTGAGATGTTGTCCGCCACCAGCGGTCGCTCACGGCGGGGCGACAGGCGATGAATGGCCTGCGCCGCCAGTTCTTTGCCGCTGCCACTTTCGCCAATAATGAGGATATTCTGGTCACTGCGAGCGCAGGCGGCTAAGCGCTCACGCAAGTGCCAAAGCGATGGGCTCTCGCCGATCATTCCGTCTGCATCGGGAGCGCCGAACCCCGGGACGCGATCGAGGGGATAGGCGCGCAGGCGCGGCAGTACCAGGGGTCTTCGCATACACAGCAGCAAGAGCTGATTGCGCAGGTACAGCGTGTCTCCGGGCTGGATCTGAGCGGCCATCATCGTGCGCCCGTTCACCATCAGCGGACAGCGACCGAAGTTCTGCACAAACAAGCCCTCATCCCGGTGCGTCAGCGTCATCTGCAGACGTGAGATGCTCTCGCCGGCGATGGCGCTGGAAGAACCTGGGGCGGACTCTAGCCCTTCCGGACGCTGGCGACGAAAGCAGACCTCGGCCCCATTGCGCAGCGGATCGATTGCCAGGCCTGGCGCCAGCGGATGACTGGGACCCAGGGGCAGTCGGAGGCCTCCTTCCTCCCCGTGGTGTGCGTCCACCGCATACGACATTCGAGGAGACTCCGGATAGGGAAGCTCGGGCGGCGTCCGCTCTCGTTCCAGCAGCGCAGCGCGCGGATCCCGTCCGAACAACCAGACAGGAACTTCCTCGGGCAGGAAGGCCGTCTCACCGGTTCGCTGCGGCTCGCGGGCCGACCACAGAATCACCAGGGCCAGGCACTCAGCAGGTGAGCGATCGAACTGCTCTACCAGCCGATTGGGAACAGTTCGGGCCGAGGGGGCAAGCTGATCGTGGGCCGAGCTCACATCGACACCTTTGAATTCGGAGTCCGCATCCAAACCGGCAGGCCCAGCAACCGCCGGGCCATCGGCTGCCGATTCCCTGGGCCGGCCAGCCTGCGCCTCCGTTGGGCTGGGGCTGAGGGGCGCTCTGCCTGAACTCGCGCACAGTGCTCGCGCAGCCCCGCGGATATGCTCGCGCACAGCGCGCGAGCGTGCGCGCACAACGCGCGCATCGGGGTTGGGCCAAGCACGCAAGCCGGAGATCTGGGCCCTGCTCCCCGGCTGCGCGGGCACCAGCCTGCCGCAGCGCGGACTTCCTAATTCTTGGCGCAGCGCTTGCACTGCCACACCGGCACAGCCTGCATCCGTGAGTCGTCGGATCTGCGAGATCCTCGGCTCGCATGGTGTCCCCCCTTGCCAGGAGTCTTCGCGTGTCGATCCAAGATGAAATTCCGCGCTCACGCATCAACCTGCGCTACCGCACCGAGATCAACGGCTCGGCGCAGATGCTTGAGCTTCCCTTCCGCCTCATGATCTTGGCGGATCTCTCCGGCGGTTCCTCGGTGGACCGCGAAGTCGATCTCGATAGCCGCCGGTTGCGCTCGCTGGACGGCAAGAACATCGACAGCGTCATGGCCAACATGCGGATGTCGGTGAACTTCAAAGTCCAGAACTTCATCGAGCCGGGCAGTGAAGAGCAGCTCGACATTCAGCTCCCGATCACCGGCCGCAAGTCGCTGAGCCCCGAAGTGGTGGCCGCCAACATTCCCAAGGTGCGGGCACTGCTGCTCCTGCGGAAGCTGCTTCTGGAAGTGCAGGCCAACATCGACAACCGCAAGGACCTGCGCCGTCTGGTGCAGGAGATCTGGAGCAGTCCCGAGCAGTTCAAGAAGCTGCAGAAGGAGCTGGAGGGGCTCGCCGACTACAAGTTGCCCAGCCAGCAGAAGGCGCTGCCCGCGGCCAATCCCAACCCCTAGTTCGTCTTGAGATCTGCAATCAGCGAGGAGTGATCGATGGCACAAAGCAAGAACACAACCGAGCCCGGCAGCAGCCTGCTTGCGCGCTTGGTGAACAGCATGGAGATGGACCCCAGCAAGGTCAGCCTGACGCCGATGATTCGATCCGGCTTCAGCGAGATCAATGAAGAGGTCAGCCTGGAAGACCGACTGCTGTCCGGTCTAGCCGCCATCCTGCACAACACGGACCACGATGGCGGACGCTACGAAAAGGGCCGGGTCATGGATGCAGTACGCACCATCGACACCATCGTCAACGACCAGCTCAACGCGGTGTTTCATCACCCCAGCTTTCAGAACATGGAAGCGACCTGGCGCGGCATCGATCAGCTGGTCGAGCACGCCAATTTTCAGTCGAACGTCACCATCGAGCTGATGGATGTCAGCAAAGACGAGCTGTTCGAGGACTTCGAGAACAACTCCAGCGACATCTTCGGATCGTCCTTTTTTGAAAAGGTCTATATCGCGGAATATGACCAGTACGGCGGTCGGCCGTACGGCTGTCTGCTGGGCCTCTACGAGTTCACGACGTCGGCTCGCGACCTGTTCTGGCTGCGCAGCATGTCGAAGATCGCAGCGGCCAGCCACTCGCCGTTCATTGCCTCGATCGCACCGCAGTTTCTGGGCTGCAACTCGCTGGAGCAGGTTGAGGCGATCAAGGATCTCGACGGTCTGCTCAGTCAGCCGCGCTATGCCCAGTGGCAGGCGCTGCGCGACAGCGAAGAAGCGGCCT
>DAORCZ010000493.1:0-6321 GCA_035345735.1 Pseudomonadota bacterium
CGAGGCCGCCACCTGCGTAATGCGCGAAAACAGCCGCCGCATCGGCACCGAGTGCCCGACCATGTCGCCGAAGCGTCCGGCCGGATGCAGTGCTGCGCGCACCGGCTCGTCGTCGAGCGCTTCCAGGCGCAGCTTGCTGCGACCAATGCTGATCACCGTGCCCGATCGGACATGCAGGTCATAGACCCGCAGCCCGCCAACGAAGGTGCCGTTGGTGCTCCCCAAGTCGCGCAGCCGCCAGCCGGCGTTGGGGCTGCCGCCACCTACGGCACTGCTCCCCGCCGAGCGAGCGATCTCCAGGTGATAGCCGCTGACGCTCTTGTCGCTGAGGATGAGCTGATTGTTCTCACGCGTACCGACGCGCACGAGCAGCTCGTCATCGCTGTCGCAGTGCTGACCTTGATCCGGCCCCTCGATGACCACCAGGCGCACACGCGGCAGATCGATGGTCGTTGCGTAGCCGCTCACTTGGGCTTCGGTGCGCAGGCTCAGCGGGCGATCAGCGATCGTCTCAGCCGGCCGGGCCGAGGTGCGCGCGGCGTTCGTTGCCGACGGGAGCGGATCTCGATTGGACATGGCCGGGCACAGTATCACGCCCAGGGTTCAAACGTAGCGTCGAGCGCATGCAGCACCTCTTCGGCAGCCCGCACGCCGGCGTGGTGGGCCTCTTCAAAGAGCGCCATGCCGGACAGATCGCTGTGCGCAAAGTGCAGTGATCCCAGGGGCTGCGCCGCCGCGGCCAGCGTCTCGCCCGTCAGCAACCCAGGCAGCGGTCGCACCATGCCGTGTCCCCAGCGAAAAACGTCGATGCGCTCGCAGTCGCGGATCAGATCGGGCTCGGCTCGCGCAAGATCAGACAGCACGTGATCGCGCGCAGCGGCCCAGCTCAGCGACTGCAAGCGAGCGCGCTCAGCTCGTGGCTCGCCGTCGCACAGTGGCAAGTAATAGGTCCAGACCGTGTGCGGCAGGCCATCGCCCCCAGCGGTCTTGGCAACAGGCGCAGCCTCGCGCTGGTGCGTTGCCACCACATAGCCCAGCGACGGACTTTCGATAAGCACGTTGTCCCAGGCCGGTGGAAACCCACCCCCGCGCGCATGGGCGGGCACCGGGGCTGCAGCCACGGGTGCGTTGTGAGCTCGACGCAGCGTCAGGTTGGCGACCATCCACGGCGCATAGCTGAACTGGCCCAGCCAGGGCGGCACGGCCCCCGGTCGCTCGCGATAATCGGCCAGCACCGCGCGGCGTAGAAACGCCGGCAGCGCCACGATCGCCCGACGGGCCCGCAGAGCACACAGCGGTGCCCGCGCCGGATCAGGCTCACGCGATAGATCCAGGTACAGGATCTCGACGGAATCGGCACCCGGCCCGGCCTGCGGCAGCTCGCGCACGTCGACCACCAGGCTGCCCGGACGCACCCGCAGACTCGCCTCGCCCGCCGAGGGGGCTCCCAGATAGCGCGCCAAGCGGCCCACCAGATAGCCATTGCCCTCGGGCCAGGTCAGCACCTCGGGTGGGCTGTCATCGGCGTGCAGGAGACGCGCGGCAAAGTAGTGCATGCCGGCCCAGGCCGAGCACTCGCTGGCTCGCAAGCCGAAGTCATCGCGACAGGCGTAATCGACGTACCAGCGCAGCCGCCACGAATTCAGGCCCAGACGGTCGAGATAGCTCGCCATGGTCAGCTGATCCAGCTCGGCCGCAGCCCGCGGGGCCGAGGCAGCGCGGGGCAGCGTAAAGGCGCGACGCCCCTCGCTTGATCGCGTCGTCACCCAGCGACTGACCTCGTCGTGAAAGCGCTCGAACTGGCGCTGATCTTCCGCCGAGGCCGCCACCCGCAGATACAGGCCCTCGTACCAGCGGCCTTTGTAAAACACGCGCTCCTGGGGCGATCGGCACAGCGTCTCTTCGCGGCAGATTGCCCGCCCCGCCGCATCGAACCCACGCAGGATGTCGAGCTCACGCAGAAGCTCGCACAGCGCGTCCAGGTTGCGCGACGGCACCGGCAGGTAGTGCGCGCCCCAGGGATAGTTGCTGACGCGATTTCCCCCGGCGCGTGAGGTACCGCCGACCTCGTCCTCAAGCTCCAGGACCGTGAAGTCCTGCACGCCGGCTCGCGCCAGGCGCCAGCCTGCCGAGAGCCCTGCGACTCCGCCGCCGATAATCGCCACATCGACGCGCCGCCGCTCTGCCACGCTGCGCCCGCGCAGCGCCGCGCCCCCATCGCGCAGGGCATGGCCCCGCAGCTCGCTCGGGCCGACGATCTGCCCCTCGATCTGAGCGATACGCCGCGACTGATCGCGGATCAGCTCAGAGCAGCCGCTGCCCAGACCCGCCAGGCTGGCGAGCAAGAATTCGCGACGGGCCAGGCGAGCGCCCATCAGTTCCACCGCTTCCACTCGCGCTCGTAGTACGAGACCAAGATCTGGTTGTTCAGGCGATTGGGCAGGAGCTCGTTGTCATCGCCGGCCTCGCTCTGTGGGCGCGTCATATCCGGACTTAGCACGAACAGGGCGCGCAGCATGGATGCATCTACGTACCGCAATCCGGGCGGCAATGCCGTCGGGAGAGGGTCAAGGGTCGGCTCAGGCAGGCCTGTAGATCCACCGATAGGCCGGGGCAGCGCTAGGACATATCCCCACTCGCCGAAAGAGGGCACAAAGGCGTGATAGGGATGGGCCGAAAAGCCGCCCTCTTGCAGCGTGCGCACGATGCACCAGAACGATCGTCGCGCGAAAAGCGGCGAGGTCGATTGCACCACGGCCGCTCCCCCCGGTGCGAGGGCCGCGCGCAGCAGCCGATAGAAGTGCGTGGTGTACAGCTTGCCGACGGCAAACGAGCTGGGGTCGGGAAAGTCGACGATCGCCACGTCGTAGCGGGCCGGGTCGTGGCGCCGTGCGCGCTCTTCCAGCCACTGCATGGCGTCGGCGTTTTCGAGGTGCAGCTTGCTCGAACTCAGCGATCCGCCGTTCTGTTCCTTGAGCAGTGGAAACTTGCTCGCCAAGTCGGTCATCACCGGATCGAGATCGACCATGGTGATGTCTTGCAGGCCCTCGTAGCGCAGGAGCTCGCGTGCGGCCAGCCCGTCGCCGCCACCCAGGATCAGGGCGCGCCGTGGCACGTGCCCCAGGCTGCGACTGGCCTGCGCCATGGCCGGATGCACCAACGCTTCGTGATAGCGATACTCGTCGGCCGACGAGAACTGCAGGTTGCCATTTAAGAACAGCTGAAAGCTGGCCTTGCCGCGGGTGATGACGATGCGCTGATACGGCGAGTTGCGCGACAGGATGACGTCGTCGGCGTACAGCCCATCTTCGGCCAGCGAGGTGATGTGGTCGGCAAAGGCAAAGCCAGCCAACAACGCGACCAAGACAACGATGCAGCGCAGGCGCAGGGCGACGACGCGACGCAGGCTCTGACGCAATAGAAAGGTGCTCCACAGCCCGACGGCGGCGTTGAGCAAGCCAAACAGCAGCGAGGTGCGCACCAACCCCAGCCGCGGCACCAAGAGCAAAGGAAACAGCAGCGACGCGGCCAAGCTGCCGACGTAGTCGACGGTCAGCACACGCGCCACCAGCTCTTTGAACTCCATGCGGTTTTGCAGGATGCGCAGGAGCAGCGGCACTTCCAGGCCCACCAGGGTCCCGGTGGCGACGATGACGCTGTAAAGGACGGGGCGAAACCAGGCAGCGTGGGCGAAGGTCAGCATCAGGATGGCGGCGGCAAAGCCACCCAGCAGCGCGACGGCCAGCTCGATGTCGATGAAGCGGGCCGTCAGCTCGTCCTCGCGATCGAAAAAGCGCGACAGGTAGGCCCCGATGCCCAGCGCAAACAGATACAGCCCAATCGCGGTGGAAAACTGCGTCACCGAGTCGCCGAGCAGATAGCTGGCCACCGTCCCCGCGATCAGCTCGTAGCCCAGGCCGCAGGTGGCGATGATGAACACCGAGAGAAACAGGAGCGGAATCTGCAACGGCCGACGGCGCGAGCGGCCAGGAACAGCAGCAGCCGCGATCCCGCCATCGGCTAGATTGGGCGTCGCTGCCGTCGCTTCCTGCGAGCGCTCGGCGGGCGCTGCCGCGGACGGCTCAGACGGGGCACGGCCAGAGTCAGAGGGGGCGCGGGGCGAGTCAGACAAAGGAGCCTCGTTTGCCTAGGCGGAGAGGGTGCAGGTCAAAATCCGTCGAGTTGGCGCGGGGTTAGCGCACATCGAGCGGGCAGCGCCATTTTCGCAGAGCCGCCCTGACCTGTACACCCCGACGCGCCGCGATCGCGACCCGCCGCGGGCTACTCCAAAACGGTGACCTTCTTGACCTTGCCCTTGGTCTTCTTGGTCGCCTTCTTGCCCTTACCCTTGCCCTTGCCCTTGCTCGTCACCTTGCCCTTGCCCTTGGCCTTGGGCGGGCTGACCTTGGGCGGGCTGGGGCTTGCTTCGGGTGTCGAGGCCGCGTCATCGTCGCCATCGCCGTCGCTGCTGGCAGCCGGCGGGCTATCGATGCTGGGCTTGCCGCTCGCGGGCAGCGGCACGAGGCGTTCGTTGTGCGTGGCGTCTTTGTGACAGTCCAGGGCCAGGGCGCGGTCGGTGTAGCCGGGGAACTTCAGGAGCAGCACCACCCCACCCTCGGTGCGCGGCTGCTCATAGCGCCACGGGGTCTTGCCTAGGCGCACGCCGTCAGCTTCGCGATAGACCTCGGCGCCTAGCGGCTCACTCAACAAATCGCAGCGAATCGTCCGCCCATGATCGCTGGTTCCCTGCACGGCGGCGACGGTCTTGCCCACTGGCTTACTGCCGGGGCGGGCCGCCCAGATGATCAAGCTCATCAGGCCGAGGAAGCTCACCACGGCTGCGACGCCCAGCATCGCGACGCGGCGATCGACGACGGGCAAGAGCTCACGGCGATCGACCTTGCCAATCTGCCCGGTTCCGCCGCCCAGCGTCGAGGGAATCGACGGGAGCGAGGGGATGGCCGGGCTCGACACGAGGGTCGCCGGCTCCATCACCCGCCCAGTCGGCGGAGCTTCCTCGAAGGTGATCGACAGATCGTTGGTCATGCTGTGCGAGCCGGACATCTCTTCGAGTCGCCCACAGACCTCGGACATCGCCGGCCGCGTGGTGCGATCTTTTTTGAGCATGTCGAGCACGAGGTACTGCATCGGCTCGCTGACGCTGGGGTTGATGTCGCGGGGCTTGGGCGGAGGCTCGTAGACGTGCTTGGCCAGCACCGCGCCTTCGCCGTCGCCATCCTCGCCGGGCATGAACGGCAGGCGGCCGGTCAGCATCTGAAAAAAGATGACGCCCAGGCTGTACACATCCGAGCGGTCGTCGATCTTCGGCACGCCGCGACACTGCTCGGGCGACATGTAGTAGGGCGTGCCCATGAGCGCGCCGGCGCGCGTCTGGGGGTCGTCGAGATTCAAGCTGCGCACATCAAGCTTGGCGATGCCGAAGTCGAGGATCTTGGCCCGTTCGCCCGGGCCTCCCGGCGGAGCGGCGGAGTCCTCGTTGACCAGCATGATGTTGCCGGGCTTCAGGTCGCGATGGACTACATCTCCCGTTGAAAAGCGCGATTCCCTTTTTCCCTGGAATGGTCACAGCGACGGAAGCGCAGGGAAGAAGAAAGCAGGCGTGGGGACGATAGACCCGCCTAGCGAGGGTTTCAGTAGCCCGTACGCAGCCACCCCGCAGCGCCCGCTACCGCTCCCCCCGAAGACAGCCTCTTGCCGCAGACCCTCAGCCACTCGATCGCGGCAGCCCTGCCAAACCAGCACAAGCCACTCGGCGCCGAGCTTGCGCAACAGACGGGGGACGACCTTCTTGGCACCGCGCGATCCTGCGGCCCGCTCGATCAGGAAGATGCCTCGCGGCGGGCAGCGTCAAAGCGCTCAAGCGCACTTGGGAGGCTGGCGAGCGAGGCCCAATAGGATGCCTGTCGCTCGCGCATCGCCTGCGCCGCAGCGGCATCAAACAGCAGCTGGGAGCATGCCGCCACCACTGCCTCGATCTCGAGCATCTCGACGATGCTGAAGGTCGTGGCGTAAGGGTTGTCGTGCAGAACCGGGGCCAAAAGCTCGTATAGCCCCAGCGGGCAGACGCGGAAGCGATGCAGCGTCCCCAGCCGGTCTAGCCAGCCTCGCAAAAAGGGGTCGGCGCCCGGCAGCCGGCTGGCGACCTCGTCAGGCTCGCCGGCGTACGAGTTGACCAGGAGCACGCTTGGCAGACCGGCGGCCGTGGCTGCGACCAGCGACGTGGCTGCAGCATTGACGCAAAGAAGTAGGTCGGCGGCGGAAAGAAGCGCGTGGAACTCGGCTGGCGGGACCTGAGGCAAT
>DAORCZ010000494.1:0-6290 GCA_035345735.1 Pseudomonadota bacterium
CGATGCCGATCTTGCGCAGCACGCACTCGACGGCGTCAGCGTCGCCGGTGGTCACGGCGAACAGCGGGATGTCGCCTTCCGCCTTGGTGCGCGGTAGACGGACGCTCTTGTCGCTCATCGACGGCGGCTCATCGGGCAGCATGTTGGTCTGGCAGGCCGTCACCGTCGGGATGGTGATCTGGCGGCGCCAGCGACCCAGCTGGATGACGAGCGGGATGTTGGTCCCGGGGGGCACGTTCGACAGCGTGAACTTGCCGTCCGGGCCCGTGGTGACCGCGACCAGCGGCGAGCCCGAGACGGTGTCGGTGCACTTGTCGCACGAGACGCCGGGCGTGAAGGCTGCAACCGCGGCATTGGGCACATAGACCAGCGCGCCATAGATCGGATCCGCCTTGCCACCGGCTGGCAGGAAGGTCGCGGGGGTGGGAGCCCGCACAACGCCGGTGACGACGGTGGGGACGTTGTTCATGGTGCCGGGGCACATGCTGGCCGCCTGCGCCATGCACAGCGCGGTGGTGCAGGCCGGGCCGGCCGCAGCGCCGCCGCAGACGTTGGGCTTGCCGGGGACGGTCACCGTGCCGCCACCACAGGTATCGCCTGGCTTGGTGCAGGTGCCGCAGCTGAGCGTGCCGCCGCAGCCGTCGCTGATATAGCCGCAGTTGGCGCCGCCGGTCAGGACGTTGGCGCAGGTCTTGGGCGTGCAGGCGCCGACGCTCGGGGTGCCGCACTGGAACGCCATGCCGGCGCCACCGCAGGTCTGCGGGGCGGTACAGCTACCGCAGTTGATGCTGCCACCGCAGCCGTCGCCGACGAAGCCACAGGTCTTGCCGGCGCAGGCCGCGGTGCGGGTCGCGGGCTGGCATCCGCCGCCCGTGCCACAGACGTTGGCGACGCCGCCACCACCGCAGGTCAGGCTGGGGTCGGTGCAGGCGCCGGTCGTCGGATCGCCACAGGTAATCGACTTGCCACAGCCGTCGCCCTGCGTGCCGCAGTTGGCCGGGATGGTGTCACAGGCCGCCGGGGTACAGGCGGCCGTGCCGCCGCACTCGTAGGGCACGCCGCCGCCGCCACAGGTCGACGGGAAGGGGCAGTCGCCGCACTCCACCGTCCCACCACAGCCGTCGCCGATCGGGCCGCACTTGGCGCCGCCGGGGACGGCGTTTTCACAGGTGCGCAGACCACAGCCGATGTTGCTCATGTCAGGGGGCAGCGGCGGTGGACCGCCCCCGATGACGTCGTTGTTGCAGCTGCATCCTGGCACCATGCCGGCCGCCAGGACGAACAGCACCTGCGCCACAAAGGACTGAAATCGCGCAGGAATATCGCGTTTTGGCTGACTCGCTGTGCTCTGTTTTTCGGGCAAGTGTATTCTCATCTCTGAACTCATTGGCTCCTCCATTAACGACGTCTGTGCCGAGTAGATAGCCCCCAAGAAAAGACCCGATCCCTCCGAGGCATCCATAAATTTTATGCGAAATGCTGTTTTGGTTATATAGCGAACAAATGCTTGTTCCCCGCATGGCCTCGTCGGCTGGCCGATGTAAGATAGGTAATCCCAGGCACGATAAGTGGGGATCCTGATGAGTTCTGTAATGCCGACAATTCGACTGATACTCGCGTAACGATTCTGATGCTCGTAGGAAATTAAAAGAAGATAGGACTCATGCGCTAAGTCGGCTGGCGATGGATTATGTTGAATATATCTAATCTTGGAATATTCGGACTTTATCGGCATAAAATGCAGGCCCATGACCGCGTGCGACCCGACGATGTTCGGAAAATGCCGACGGAAGTGGGCGGTCAACCAGGGAGGCGGACGGGAGCGCGCGGGGAGGAATCGCTTATGCTGGCCGCAGCAAATCCGGTCGTTTCTCTAATGCAGATAGGTTCCGATTTATTATCATTGATCATGGTGACATGATGGGGCATTGTCTTAGTCGATTCTGTGTTTTTGTTGTTATGCGACAGGTGATTTCTTGACGTGTGCTGACATCTGACTCCGGCCCTTAGATGGCCTGATTGTCATACCGATTGTCGGCATATGAACGTATTTTCCGGCGAAGGGTGGGGGCAACTGACCCGGCCAAACATGCCGCAGTGGGGTCAATTGACCCACGTGGTACCCAGTTAATGCCGGTGTCTGTGTGACAATCGGAAAAATTGTGCAGGAAAAGCGAAGGAAATGTCCTCTGCGGTCACTTCAATCAAATGTAGGTATCGTGGCCTAGCCCGGACCAGCCACCCCCTGCGGCCGGCCGCGGGCTTCCGGGCATCCGGACTAGCGGGCCGGCTCGAACTGCACGTGATAGCGCTGGCTTTGGCTTGCGGGGGCGTCGAAGGAGACCTCGCGGCTGGGCTGGCCTTCGCGCTCGATGCGGAGGCGCAGCGGCTCGCGGCGGCTGGCCTCGGGATGATAGGTAAACGGCGTCAGCCCCAGGCGGGTGCCCCCCTCGTCCAGGACCTGGGCGCCGCTCGGCTCGCTGGTCACCGACCACTCGACCGCCGGCCGCTGCTGGGCCAGCGTCGGGTGTATCAGCTGACTGCCGATGGCCAGGCCGAAAAGCAGCAGTGTCGAGCCCAATCCCCAAGCGGTGAACCGAGCCATTCGTCGCCGTCCATCCCCGGTCCCGTAGCTGGCCATCGCCGCCGCCACCGTCGCCATCGCCGGCCGCCCCGTCGGATCCAGCGCCAACATCTGCGCGAGCAGCAGCCCCAGCCCACGCGGCACCCCGGCGACCTGCAGGGGGGGGACCTCATGCGGCGCAGCCATGCGGGACATGACGTCGGCGCCGCCAAACGGCATGCGACCAAAGAGGAGCTCATAAGCGATGACGCCCAAGGCGTAGACGTCGGCGCGGCCATCGACCGAGCTGGGATCCATCCACTGCTCGGGGGCCATGTAGGCCAGCGTGCCCAGTCGCGCTCCCGCTTGCGTCATGGCGGAGCCGGCCAGCGTTTTTTTCAGCTCCACGGCCAGCTTGGCGATTCCGAAGTCGAGAATCTTCGCCCGCTCGCCCTGCACGCGCTCGCCATCTGGGACCAGCATGATGTTGTCGGGCTTCAGGTCGCGGTGGATCGACGGCTCCGTCGGTGCCCCGGTCGGATTGTTCCGTGCCCGTCGCGCAGAATAGGAACGCGCGCGCCCGCGGGCCGCGCTGCAGCCGGTCCGCGATCCTGTGCCGCCGATTCGGCGGTGGGGGTTTTGCACTGCACTCCTGCGGCCGGCGAGCGGGCGCGGTCGGCGCGTAGGTTCGCGTGCTCACTGCACTTGCCGCGATGCTGGACAGTCGTCGGGCAGCGCGCTTGTCTCGACATCACCAGATCGGCGACAATCAGAGCGAAGTTTTTTCGTCGGAGGGGGAGAATGATCAGCCTCAATCGCTGGCAGCTTCAGACCAAGCGGGAGGAGCGCCAGGTTGTCGATCTGCTGATGGCCGGCAAGCTGTGGGACATCTATGAGGGTCACACCAGCTTGATGAACACGCTGCGCGAGATCTGCGTGGCCGGCATCGATATCACCGTGCGCAACATCGATCAGGCCGGCGTTGCCGTCGGTATTGACGACTTATTTGCCAACGACGATTTCCAGAAGAATGCGCTCGGCAGCGTGAAGTTCCTCGACTGCTTTGAAGGCAAGCTGCCGACCCGCGAGATGTTCGCGCAGATGAAGCGCTTCCCGCAGAAGTGGTTCAAGGATCTCGGGAAGATTGGCGGCTACTTTCGCGCACACGCGGAGCTGTCGGAGCAGATCACCGAGACGCTGTACAAGAAGTACGAGAAGTCAAAGCTGAAGGACAAAGTCAGCGCGCTGCTCAAAGACAACAAGCCGCTCGACGGGCTGATGCCCGACGTGACGCGCGACGGCGGCAAGCGCTGGGGGGCGGTCATCGCGCTGCTCAAGCGCGAATACGAAGGCCGGCTGAGTCACCAGAACCGCCTCGAACGCCGCGGCATCAAGCAGGTCAACGTCTACGCAGACGACAACGGCGGGATCACCGCTTACCCGGTCTGGGACTACTCGGCAGAGTGGATGTCGAAGTGGCAGGTCAAGGGCGCGGGCTGGGAAGGCAAGGTGCTGACCACCAGCAAAGACCAGCTTGGCAAGCAGCGGGCGCGCCGTGATCGCGACGATGCCATTCCGGTGCCGCTGCGACCGTTCGTGCGTCGCGCCACGCACCTCGACCCGCAGACCGACAACTACAAGAACGCCGGCATCTTCAAGTGGATTCAGATGGGCTGGGACCGGCTGTGGATCATCGCGCAGCTCTACGGTCTGCCACCCGGTGCGACGATCTCGGGCACGACCACCGATCACATGTTCGCCATCTACGAGATCCTCACCGAGATCGAAGCGCTGGCCGGTCCCGGTGATATGGAGACCTCGCACTCGGGCGGCAATATCCACATGAAGGGTCTGGCGCGACGGATTCAGACCTACCTGCCGTACCTGCACCTGGTGCCGCTTATCCAGATGGGGGCGCAGATGCACCACGCGATCTGCGAGATGGCGACGGCGCTGTCGCTGAACGACTTCACCAGCTATCACGTCGGCTACTACAGCAGCCTGCTGCCGCCGGCGAACCGCATGCAGGTCAAAGATCAGACGCTCGACAGCCGCATCCGCCAGGTGCTGGCCGATGCCGAGGCCTCGGTCGGGCACATCTACGCCGTGTCGTCGGATCGCATGCCGGCGTCGCAGACCGGACACGCCGCCTGGCTGGTCAATGCCAGCGATGCGAACGAGGTCAAGCGTCACCGCGAGCTGGCGCTGCTGGATCCCGAGTCGGCCGCCGGTCGCTTCCGCGAGATCCCAGCGTCGATCGACACCAACTTCATCCTCGGCCTGGCGCGCGAGATCGATCCCTCGGTCAAGGCCCAGGAATAGGCCGCGGCGCGCTGCCGGGCGCGCAACGTTTCATCCCGTTCCGTCTCGTCCCATCCTGTTCCGTCCCATCCTGTTCCGTCCCGTCCCATCCCGTCGGTGAGGTGGACTAAACCCGCGAGATCGGGGCGTTCCGAGAACCCTCCGTTCTGGCGGGTTCCCGGGAATGGGCGACGGGGGATTTGGCAGCCCGGGGTTCGCGGTGAATGACCTGGGCGGCGTGGGCTTGGGTCATGGTCTGGGCGATCTGGCGGATGATCTCGCAGGCGCTGGACTGGGGCAGGCTGCCGCAGCGCTGCAAGCGGGTGCGCAGACACTCGCCGGCGACGTACTCCATGACGATGTAGGGCGTGCCATCGGGCAGCTGATCGAAGTCGTAGATCTCGCCCGTGCCACCTAGCTGCAGCTGGGCCATGGCGCGCGCCTCGACCAGGAAGCGGGCGGCGAAGCTGGGATTCGAGAGCAGCTCGGGACGCGGCACCTTGATGGCCACGCGCTGCCGGGTTTGAACGTGACTGGCCTCGAAGACCTCGGCCATGCCGCCGCCACCGAGCAGGCGCACGATCTGGTAGCGGCCACAGCGACTGCCGGCGGCAAGCGGCTGCCGGCTGCGCGGCGAGGGGGGTGGGGGATTCTTCGGGCCTACGGCCGTGGGGCGGATCGGCTCGGTGGCCGGCGGGCGGCTGGGGGCAAGCGGACTCCGCGGGGGATCGACGGCCGGCGCGCGCACCGTCACGGCCTGCGCTGCGGCGGGCTGCAGCGACGGCGCGGTCGCGGCTGGAAGGAGCGAAAGCAGCTGCGCCATGCTCGGTCGCAGGGCGGGGGCCTTGGCCAAGAGCCGGGCGAGGAGCCCCTCGGTGTCGTCGCTGACCTCGGGATTGCGGCGGCGAATCGGGCGCGGTGTCTTGAGCAAGTGAGCATCCGCGAGGGCCTGCACGCTATCGCCTTCAAAGGGCGCTCGTCCGCCGAGGAGGTGATAGAGCAGCGCGCCAAGACTGTAGACATCGGCCTTGCCGTCGACAGTGGCCCCGGCGCTGAGGTACTCCGGAGCCAGGTAGTGGGCTGGTGCGGTGGGGTAGACGGCGCCCAGGTTGTGCAGCGTGCCGCAATCAGCGAGGGCACCAAACGGACGTGCGCGATCGACGGCGGCCAGCGTGACCTCGGGCGAGTCCGACGCGGCGCCCAGCGACAGCCAGACCACATCGGGGTGCAAGGTGCCGTAAAGCAGGCTGCGTCCGTGCAGCTCGGCCAGCCCGCGGGCGATGCCGTGCGCTACGGCCAGGGCCTGTGCTTCCGGCAGGCGACCGCCGCTGTCCTCCAGGTGCTGGGTCAGCGTGATCGACGACGCGGGGGCTATCGGTGGTGGAGTGGGGCTCGACATGGCTTCCTCGCTGCAGGTCTTCGTCGG
>DAORCZ010000495.1:0-6288 GCA_035345735.1 Pseudomonadota bacterium
CTGGCAGACAAGCCGATGGTCGTGGCGGGCTTGCGCGAGCACATTCGTTCGCTGGCCGGGCAATAGCGCCCGCGCGCGCTGCGTGCATCCCGATGGATGCAGCAGCGCGCGACGTCAGGCAAAGAGGCGCATCAAGTACTCGTCCAAGTTCTGCAGGTTGGCAGGCTGGCAGCGATAGGCGATGTGGCCGTCGGGGCGAATCAGATACAGGCAATCGGATCGGCAGCCGTAACACTTGTGCAGCGCACCGCCGCGATCGAAGAGCAGTGCGCCATCCCACGGCAGAACCCGCGTTCCCACCGGCTGCGGATTGATTTGCACCAGGAAGACCTCAATGCGGCCGCTGTAGCGATCGCGGATGCTGCGCCCCAGCTCGACGATGCGCTCGTAGGCCTCGGCCGTCTCGGCGACGCCGCAGAACAGTAGCAATGCGTGCGGTGTGCCGCTGATCAGCTGGAACAGCCGCTTTTCACCGTGCTTGCCGACTTCCTGCACGGGGTGATCAAAGGCTCGCTCCCCAGGGCCGGGGCCGTGACCGAAGTCCATCCAGCTGCGCAGGCCGATGGCCTCCTCGCCCAGGCCGCCATGGGTCACGCGGTGGGCGTGATCTTGATCGACAATCGGGCTCCTGCTGTAGTCGATGTTCAGCATCGACAGCGTGCGCGACACCTTGCGCTGCACCATGCCCAGGGGCGTCAACAGCCGCAGCAGCGAGTTGCGCACCCCCTGCGCGACCGTGCCGTGCAGCGACAGCAGATCGTTCAAGCTGCGCGTCGTCGCATCGGTCGTTTTCAGAAGCTCGGCGGCCACCGGCATGCGCTCGGCTTCATACGATTCAAGCAGGATCAGGCGCCCCCTTTGCTTCTGCACCAGCGCCAGCTTCCAGGCCAAGTTAAACGCATCCTGCATGCCGGTGTTCATCCCCTGTCCCGTCGACGGACTGTGGGTATGCGCGGCGTCGCCGGCCAGAAAGACGCGGTCGATGCGGTAGTGCGTCGTCATGCGGCAGTGAATCGTGTACTCGTTCATCCACAGCGGTTCGCTGACGCGGCTGCCCGCCGGGCCGCGTGAATCGAGCAGGAACTGAAAGTTTTCCAGCGTCGGGCCCATGCCGGCATCAAAGGCCATCAAGCGATAGCGATGCTCCCCCGGCAGCGGAAAGGCGCCAATGGGCCCGTGCTCCGACACAAAGCCGATCACTTCATCTTCCGCATGGCGCAGCGGCCAGTCGATGCGCACATCGGCCTGTAGCACACGCTGCAGATAGGTGCTGCCGCGATACGACAGCCCCAGCAGGTGGCGAACGGTGCTGTGCGCACCATCGCAGCCGACCAGCCAGTCCGCGCGAATCTCTTCGTTCTCCGTCCTCTCGGCGTGGCGGACCACCGCCCGCACGCCGTGCGCGTCCTGGTGCAGCTCGCTCAGGCGCAGCAGCCGCTCGATGGCAATGCCCATGCGCTCTAGCTGTTCGATCAACAGCACCTCGGTGTCATGCTGCGACAGGCTCAGCATGTAGGGATAGCGCGAGTCGGGCTCTCCGATGTCGAAGTGAAAGAGCCGCTTCATGTCGCGGTCGTACATGCTCAGGGTGTGCAGCGGCTTGCCGCGCTCCAGGAACGGGGCCACGATGCCCATCTGTTCCAGAATCTCTAGCGTGCGCGCGTGCAGCACCTGCGCCTTGGACCACGGTGTCGGGCCGCGCCCGGCGTCGATCAGTCGGACGCGCAAGCCGTGTCGGGCCAGCTCGCACGCCAACAACATCCCCGTCGGGCCCGCACCCACAACCAGCACGTCACAGCTTGATTCAACAGGGGTAGAAGCGTGGGCAGACATCTCGATCACCTCCATCCATGGCCAGGGGCTCATCGCAGTGCGCAGCGGATGGCCAGACGCCTGCACCCTGCGACGGAAAAACCGGGCCAGCTCAGCCAGCCAAGACGCGCAAGAACATCAGCTCCTCTAGCTCGATGTGGTCGCGCAGAGACGCATCCAGCGCGGCCAGCCGCTGCATCAGATCGGCCACGACATCGTCGACCGATCCGCGGCGCTGTGTCGCATCGGCCAGATGCCGCAGTCGCTGCAGATACAGCTCTGCCTGCCGGTGCTCGTGCTGCATCACGCGAATGGGGCCGCCCGCCGATGCACCGCGCCCCGTGCGAATCCAGGGAAACAAGACACATTCCTCTTTTGCCAGGTGCTCGAGCAGCTCGTGGGCCAGCGGCCGAAAGATATCCATGGCAGTGCTGACAAACAGCCCCTGTTCCTGCGATGCGTTGGGGCTTTCCAGCGCCGTTCCCAAGCGCGCTTCCAGATCGGCCAAGTCGCGCCGCAGCGGCGCGTGGTAGGCATCCAGGATGTGGTCCACCACCTGTGGCAGCGGACAGTCTGCCCAGCTGGCCGGGGTTGGAAACGTCGCCGGGGGCTTGCTCTGCTGCATCGGCTGCCTCGCTTGTGGGCTGAGACGTAGCAAGGGCTGAACCAGCCCCAGGGCCACGGCCCCTGCAGAGGGTGTGTCATTGCGACAACCGATTCGTTGTCATCGCAACAACAGCTGTGTACTTTGGACAACGGATGGCCGACCCACTCTTCGAGATCGCGCTGGACCTGTGCGCAAACTTGGCGGCCGAGGATCGCTATCGCCGCTTGGCGGCTGCGGTGCGCAAAATGGTGCCGTGCGACTCGACCGCGCTGCTGCGTCTGGTCGATGGGGATCTGGTCCCGGTGGTCATCGATGGGCTGCTGCCCGACACCGCGGGGCGGCGCTTCGTGCCGGCCGAACATCCGCGCCTGGCGCGCATCCTGGCGGCCCGCGGGCCGGTGCGCTTCGGGGACTGCGCGCTGCCCGATCCGTTTGACGGCCTGCTGATCGCGGGAGCGGACGCGCTGTCGCGCGTCCATGCGTGCATGGGCTGCCCGCTGATTGTCGAAGGCGCGGTCGTGGGCGTGATGGCGGTGGACGCGCTGAACCCCGCGGCCTTCGATGCGGTCAGCGATGAGACGCTGGCGACGCTGGCCGCCCTGGCGGGGGCGACGATGCGGACCGCCGGGCTGATCGAAGCGCTGGAGCATGTGCTGGCGCAGAAAGCGCTGGTCGCGCAGCAGCTACAGCAGGATGCCAAGCTGCGCAGCGGCGATGAAATCTTGGGCGTCAGCGCAGCGGCGCGGCGACTGCGTGAAGAGGTTGCGCTGCTGGCCAGCTCTGATCTGACCGCGCTGATCACGGGTGAAACGGGCGTCGGCAAAGAGGTCGTTGTGCGCGCCATCCACGCGCAGTCGCCGCGCGCAAACCAGCCGCTGATCTACGTCAACTGCGCCGCGCTGCCCGAGACCATCGCCGAGAGCGAACTGTTTGGCCACGTGCGCGGTGCCTTCACCGGAGCGGTGGACAAGCGTGCTGGAAAGTTCGAAGCTGCGGACGGCGGCACGCTGTTTCTAGATGAGCTGGGCGAGCTGCCGCTGACGGTGCAGCCCAAGCTGCTGCGCGCCCTGCAGACAGGCGAGATCCAGCGCGTCGGTTCCGAGCGCGCGCTGCGCGTCAACGTGCGCGTCTTGGCCGCGACCAACCGCGATCTACAGGAAGAGGTTCGCGCCGGTCGCTTTCGCGCCGATCTCTATCACCGGCTCAGCGTCTATCCCCTGGCCGTGCCGCCGCTGCGCGAGCGCAGCGAAGATGTGCTGCTGCTGGCCGGTTACTTTTTGGACATCGCACGAGCGCGCCTGGGTCTGGGGCAGGTGCGATTGACCCAAGCTGCGCGGCAGCGGCTGGCGTCCTTTCACTGGCCCGGCAATGTGCGCGAACTGGAGCACACGATGCTGCGCAGCGCACTGCGTGCTGCCGAAGGACGGCGGCGACAAGATGTCCTGGTCGATGTCGATCACCTGGGCATCGACAGCTCCGCCGCGCTGACACGCGACCTGTCAGCAGCGCAGAGCCCCGTCGCCCACTTGGGGCCGCCCGCAGCCGAGCCCGGTCCGCTGGCAGAAGCGGTCGATCTGTATCGCAAGCAGCTGATCCAAGACGCCGTCCTGCGCAGCCACGGCAGCTGGGCCGAAGCCGCCCGACGGCTGGGCATGGACCGCGGCAACCTGCACCGCTTGGCCCACCGCCTGGGCATCCACACCAGCAAGCCGACGGCGTAGGCTGTGGCCGCGAACCGCGCGGCTAGAAGACGTAGGGAGTATCGACCAGCACCATGTGGTACGAGTTGCTGGCCAGACACCCGATCAAACCACCGTTGTAGGCGACGCTGGGGCGCAGCCAGCCGCGCCCCGCTTTGATGTGGAAGCGCGGTCCCAGACTCAGGGACAGGTTGTCGCGCAGTCCTTCATCAGTCGCCACGGCATCGGGGGTCGTCAGCCAGCGCTGGTCACGCAGCTCGGTCGCGATCGACATCCACTTGGCCACAAAGAACCCAACATGAAGCCCGGTGGTGAAGTTGGTGCGAAAGGCATTGCTCTGCACCGCTTCATTCTTGACGCGCTTCGGCTGCAGCAGCGTCGCCTCCGCCTGCACCGTCCAGCGGTGACCGACATACGCGAAGTCGATGCTGGGAGACAGCGTGAAGTCGTTGACCGCGAACATCGCATTGTCGAGCGTCGAGCGCGCATGTGCCCCCGTGCCGTTCGCCGCCCACGTCAGCAGATCGGCCGCCCTGGATCCGCCCGTGCCGATCGGAACCGTCGCGCCCAGGACGAAGCCCAGACGCAGACCCGCTGGTTGACGTGCTCCCGAATTTTTTGCGCCCTCTTTTGAGTCGTACGCAAGTAGTGCGTGATCAGGACCGTCGCCTTCGTTGAATCGAACCATCTCACCTTGGCTCCAAAATTGCTGATGAGCACTATCGTTCATGAGCTCATCCCTGGAAGACGAGTCCTTGCAGGATCTATCAATGCGCTGGCGGCGAGCCCGGTGGGCCGCGCTACGGGCTGTGGTTGCCTCAGCAGAGGCTAATGACGGGGAGGACCAGCTTCTGGCCCAGGCTCTCGCCATCAACTGCGACAGCACCCTTCGCAAGGTCTTCGAGAACAGCCTGAAGCTGGGTACTGGCTTCTCCCGATTCTTTCATACGGAGCCTGCACTCGAAGAGCTGCCCGCGGTGCTGGCGCAACTTATGACCCCTTGCACGTCAGGAACCTGGACGGTCCTGCCCGAGGGAGAACCCGCGCTGCGGCTCGAGCGAGCGGGCTGCCCCGTCGCCGCCCACGGGGCAGCCGCCTGTGACTATTGGCGCGAGGCCATCAGCGGGCTGGTCCTGGGCATGAGCGGGCTCCTTCATGGGAGACACGCCAGCCTGGGCCATAAAGACCCATCTTGCGTCGATGTCTTTTTCTTGACGCCGGAGAGCGAGCATCGCTTCGGGCCGATCCCAGACGAGATGCGCGCGACCCTGGAAGGTGCGGTGCGTCTGGTGAAGCGCTTCGACTCGCGCGTTGAGATTGAATTTCTCGGGATCGCCGAGGGGATTCTGTACTACCGCGAGAAGCGCGGTAGCGCTGAAGTCTCGACTGCATCGCAGCTCAAGAGCGCCGTGCAGCGCCGCTTCCCCGACCTTGCGCTGCGAGAACTTTCCCCACGGCCCGTGCTGGCTGGAGAGAACCCATGGTAACCCACGACAGGATGACGCGTCGCAGCTTCTTGCAAGGACTCACGGCGGCCATCGCCACGACCGCAACCAGCAGCGAGGCGGCGCCGCTGCACTTCCTGAAGCCGATGCAAATCGACAACCCCCTCGCGGCTTATCCCAATCGAGACTGGGAGCGCTCTTATCGCAACCTCTTCAAACCAGACTCGAGCTTCGTGTTCTTGTGCGCCCCTAACGACACGCACAACTGCCTCCTGCGGGCGTATGTAAAAAACAACGTCGCGGTCCGCATCGGCCCCACCTACGGCTACGGCAAGGCACAGGATCTATACGGCAACACCGCATCGCACCGCTGGGATCCACGGCTTTGCCAGAAGGGTCTGGCGCTGGTCCGCCGCATCTATGGCGATCGCCGCGTCAAGTCGCCCATGATTCGGCGCGGCTTCAAGGACTGGGTCGACGCCGGTTTCCCTCGAGATCCAGCCACGGGCAAGCCCGATGCGAAGTACTTCCAGCGCGGCAAGGATCGTTGGCTCCGCGCATCCTGGGAAGACGCCTACAGCTATTCGGCACGGGCCATGGATAACATCGCTCGCACCTACTCCGGCGAGCAAGGCCACAAGCTCCTCAGCGCCCAGGGCTACGATCCAGCGATGATCGAGGCCATGGAGGGGGCCGGCACGCAGACCGTCAAGCTGCGCGGCGG
>DAORCZ010000496.1:0-6284 GCA_035345735.1 Pseudomonadota bacterium
TGCAGGCCATCTTCTGCGAAGGTCCACTCGATATCGAGCGGCTGGCCCAGCGCTCCCGCCAGGCGGTGCCCTTCGCGCAACAGCTGCTCGACCTGCTCGCGACTAAGACAGC
Organism: Pseudomonadota bacterium; assembly: GCA_035345735.1. Lineage (GTDB taxonomy): Bacteria > Myxococcota_A > Polyangia > Palsa-1104 > JAEUJZ01 > JAEUJZ01. Next base: position 113 of record DAORCZ010000496.1, read on the forward strand.
GCTGCTGCCGCTGCGTATCGGGCACGGCGACTTCTTCGGTGCCCGGCCCGCCATCGCGCTTGTGGACGATCTGCGTCTCTTTATCGACGACCTTGGCCGACAGCTCGCGGCCTGTGGGATCGCCGACGAATTCATCGCAGCTGCACTGCCCGCTGACCACGCCTTCACCGCTGCCCCAGCAGGCGCTGATCAGGATCTGATCGGCGCGACCGTTGAGCGGATTGCGCGTGAACATCACGCCCGAGGTCTTCCCGCGGATCATCCGCTGCACCACCACGCCCATCCGCGGCAGGCTGGTCGCAAGACCCGAGCGCGCTCGATAGGACACCGCCCGCGCCGTAAACGCCGAGGCCCAGCAGCGCAGGAGCGCCTGCGGCACATCCTCTTCGCTCTGAAATAGATAGGTGTCGAGCTGACCGGCAAACGAGTGACTCCCCGAGTCCTCGCCGACCATCGAGCTACGCACGGCGTACGGTCCCGGGCCCAGGCGCGGCAGGGTGGCGCGCAGCTCTTCGCTGATCGCGGTATCAAGCGGCGCCTCGACGATCTTTTGGCGTAGCTGGGCGGTGCGCCGCTCTAGCTCCGCCAGGTCTAGACCTTCGATCTGCCCCAACATCAGCCCAGAGTCCGCCGCCCCCGAATCGGAAAGCCCAGCCCGCGTAAGGTGCGCCAAAAACGCCTCGGTGCGGACGGCAAACCAGGCCGGCACCACGGCTCCGGCGGCGTGTAGACGCAGGAGTCCGGCCGCCTTGCCACCGACGAACGATTCGGACTCGTGAGACCCCTCTGCGGGATGCAGAATCAGACTGTCTACCGCCATGTTGCACCTCGCTGCACAAGCCAAGTGGCAGCGACTGCGCCGTAGACAAGGAGCGTCTGCAGTGCGATCGCGGCCTCGATGCCTTTGCTGCCCCGACTGCTCGGCTGGCGCAGAAAACTCAGAAGCGGTGCGCCGGGCAGAAGCGCCGCCAAGCCAGCCAGCCCAAGCCCGATGCCAAGGCCCAAGCCCGTCGCGCTGCGCAAAAGCAGCAGCGCCAGCACGCCCCCCAGCGCAACCGAGAGCAGGATCAGCGTTGCCACCGCCCCGTGCAGGCCCAGCACCTTGGTGTAGGAGTCCACGGTCGGGCGCTCATCGGCCGGGGCCCGCGTCTTGCGACCGATCTCGAAGGCAAAGCCGCCAAGCAGCGCCACCAGCGAAAGGAGATAAGCATTCGTCGTCAGCGCCGCCTGCCCTGCCCCTTGCTGCACGACCCACAGCACAGCCATCGGCAGGACCACCATGTGCGAGATGGCGTAGAGCAGGAGGTGCCGCGTCAGCCACTCGCCGATGAAGAACTCTTTGGCCATGAGCGCGCTCCACACAAAGACCAACAGCCAGCGCTGCGTGACTGCCCCTGCCATCGCTGCGCTGCCCGCATCGATGAACAGCGAGACGCCGAGCTGCATCGCAATCGCGATCCCGCCCAGCACCTTTAAGTGACCCAGCGTGATCAGGCCGCGCTGCAGCACGCGCCCGGGATGATTCTTTAGATCGATCGCGTAGTCCTTGTGCTCGTCGTAGACGCGCAGCATCAGCAGCGCGGCGTACACCGCCAAGAAGCCCAGGCCATCGCGGAGCGAGAACGCGATCGGGCCGGGGCTGGACTCGGCGCGACCACCGATCACCGCGGCGCCATACAGGAACGCGCACAGCACCGCATTGGCGATGGGAGGAAAGCGCTCGTTCGCCCAAGCGAGGAGCCGTACGGGTAGCGCATCAGAGGGAGTAACTGACATCCGCTGCATCCTTCCGCAGTCCAGGTTGCAAGGCTTGGAACCCTGGCCGCGGATTTCGGGCAAGCGCCGCACCTCCTTTCTGATCCCGCGATCCGGCCTGCACTTTCTTCTGCCCGCGGCCGGGGTCTGCGGGTCAGAGACGGTGATGAGTGCAAGCAACTGTGCATCGATCACCTTAAATGGCAGCAGTGCCCCACCGGCTCAGCTCGCGATCGCCCTGCCCTCTGCAAGCGGTGCGCTGCAAGGTCCGCAGATCAGCTTTGGCGAGCTGCGCCAGCGCATCGCGGAGTTTCAGCGCGGCATCGATCGCTCCGGCCTGCGACCCGGCGATCGCGTGGTGATGCTGTCGCCAGTCAGCATCGACTTCTACGCGCTGGCGCTGGCGCTGTGGGGCTGCGGTCAAGTGCTGGTGTTTCTGGATGGTCGCCTGGATCGACGACGCTTCCTGCGCGTGCTGGCCGCGGCGCAGGCTCAGGCCATCGTCAGCGTGCGACCGCTCCTGCGGCTGTGGCCGATCATGCCCCCGCTGTGGAAGCTGCGACGCTTCGTCAGCGATGCACCGACCTGGGGAGCGCAGAGTCTCGACCAGCTACTGGTCAAGACCGACCAGCCGCCGACTATCGTGGCGCCGAAGTCCCCCGATCAATCGGCGCTGATCTCGTTTACCTCGGGCAGCACGGGACGCCCCAAGGGCGCCGATCGCACGCACGCGATCCTGCTCGCGCAGCACGATGCGCTACAGGCCCATGCCCCGGGACGCGAGGGCGAGATCGACATGCCCTGCTTTCCGGCCGTGGTGCTGCACAACTTGTCCTGCGGCATCTCTTCGGTGGTCCCGCCGATCGATCTGCGTCACCCCGGACAGGCCGATCCGGCGCGTGTGACCGCGGCCATTTCGCACTACGGCGTGCAGAGCTTAAGCGGCGCCCCCGCCTATATGCAGCGGCTGTGCGATCACCTGCTGGCGGGCGGCGTGTCGGTGCCCAGCGTGCGGCGTGTATACGTCGGAGGCGCGCCGGTCTCGCGACGCCTGGGCAAACAAATCCTGGCCGCCTTTCCCAGCGCGGCCGCCGATGCCGTCTACGGCTCGACCGAGGCAGAGCCGATGGCCGCGGTGTCGCTGCAGGAGCTCGTCGCCACCCCGGGTGAGGGCTTCCTGGTCGGTCACACCACGCCCCCCGCCGAGATCGAGCTTGTCGATCTGCCTGAGCTGGCCCCCAGCCTGGGACCCACCGGACTGGTTCCCCATCGCGTAGCCCCGCCGGCAAGTGGCGAGGTGGTGGTGCGCGGCCCGCACGTCAATCGCCTGTACATCGGCGATGACGAAGCCAATCGTCGCTTCAAGATCCCAGCCGGCGACGGCAGCGTCTGGCACCGCACCCACGACCTGGCGCGCCGCGACAAGGCCGGTCGACTGTGGCTAACCGGCCGCGTCCCCGATCGCGTCAACCACCACGGCCAGGTGCTGCTGCCCTTTGTGCTGGAAGCCGCACTGCTCGATGCCGTGCCTGAGCTTTCAAATGTAGCCCTCATCGCGCACGGCTCGGCGCCCGAAGGAGAGCTGGTGTACTGCTGTGCTGACAGCGCGGCTGAGACCGTGCGAGCCGCGACACAGCGTCTGCTTGCGGAACACTCGCTGGACCGACTGCCGGCGCGACGCATCGCCGCCATCCCGACCGATGCGCGGCACAACAGCAAGATCGATCGCCCCGCCCTGCGCGAACAGCTTGCCGCCGACAGCGCTCGCAGCGGCGGTGGACAGCCGGGATCGCGAGGTCAGGCATGAGCAGCGAATTCGTCCACCGCGTCGACTTGCAGATCCTGCGCTACGCCCAGGTGTGGGAAGACCACCGCCTGCTGGAAGCAGCGCTTTCCATCGGTCATCACGACGATGTTCTGTCGATCGGCTCGGCTGGCGACAACGCACTGGCGCTGCTCGCGCAGGGTCCGGCAAGCGTCACCACCGTCGATATCAGCCCGGCGCAGATCGCGCACCTGCAGCTCAAGCTAACCGCGATCGCGCGCCTCGATCATCCTGATTTTCTGACCCTGCTCGGTGACGATCCCGACGGCCGTCGTGGCGACGATCGCCTAGCGCTGTATCACGCCCTGCGCGCCGAGCTGCCAACCCCCACGCAGCAGTTCTGGGACGCGCACCGCGCCGAGCTACAGGAAGGTCTGCTGCACTGCGGACGACTGGAGCGCTACCTGCAGGGATTTCATCGCGCGCTCTGTGAGATTCATCGCCCCGAGACACTGCAGGCGCTGTTCGCGTTCGACGATCCACAGGCGCAAGGCGAGTTCTTCCGCGCTCGCATCGCGACCCCGGCTTTCTGCGATCTGTATCGTGGCTACTTCGGCCGCGACCGTGTCGCCGAGCGTGGGCGCGACCCGGTGCAGTATCGCTACGTCACGGTCGATCCGGGAACCACGGGTCTGGCCTGGCTGCATGACTTCTGCGATCGCGTGCTGCTTCAGGGCAATCCCTACATGAGCTACTGGCTGCGCGGGCGCGCCCACGTCGCCGACCTGATCGCGGCCTCTACGCTGCCGCACCTCTCGCCGGATTCGTATCTCGCGCTGCGTCCCCTGTTGCCGCGGCTCAGCGTCGTCCTCGACGATGTCGGGCACCTGTTGGCTCAGGGCGAGCCCGGCCGCTTTAGCTGCGCCAACCTCTCGAACCTCTTTGAGTACATGTCGGAGGACGAGGCCGGCAGCTTGTTCTCTCTGCTCAACGCGCGGCTCCGTCCGCGAGGACGCTTCGCCTACTGGAACCTCTTGGTCCCGCGCAGCGCGAGTCGCTATCGGCTGCCGGGTCTGCGCTCTCTGACTCACGAGGCGGAGGCGCTGCATCGGCGCGATCGCCTCTATCTCTACAGCGCCTTTCATATCGAGGAGACAGGTTCGTGATGACACAAATGCGTGGTCCATTGCGTGAAGACGAAAAGATCCCGGCGCGCGGTATCTACACCGAAGCCGCCCGGCTAGAGCGCCTGCACTGGGCCGCCGAAAAGTCGCAGGCCGATCTGCAGGCCCTGGCCAGCACGCGCCTCGATCCCGGTCGCTTGACCGGCAACGTCGAAAACCTGATCGGCGCCGTCGAGATCCCCATTGGTCTGGCCGGCCCGCTGCTCTTTTCCGGACACGAAGCGCAGGGCCTGATCTACGCACCGCTCGCCACCAGCGAAGGCGCAGTGGTTGCTTCCGCCACGCGTGGCGCCACCGCCATCACCCGCTCGGGCGGCGTCACCACGCGCACGGTCGGACAGCGCATGCTGCGCGCTCCGCTGTTTCAGCTGAGCACTCTTTACGGCGCGGTGCGCTTCGCCGCCTGGATCATCGAACACTTTGAAGATCTGCGAACCCAGACGCAGATGGTGTCACGGCACGCTCGCCTCATCGCTGCCGAGCCCACCACCTTGGGCCGGGCGGTGTACGTGTCCTTCGTCTACGAGACGGGGGATGCCGCCGGCCAGAACATGACCACCTCGTGCACCTGGCAGGCCTGCCAGTGGATCTTGGCTCAGCTGCGCGGGGTCCCAGACTTTGTCTTCGATCACTTTCAGATCGAATCGAACGCCAGCGGCGATAAGAAAGTGGCGCTGCAGACCTTCACCAGCGGCCGCGGCAGCCGCGTCATCGCCGAGTGCCGCATCGATCGCGCGGTCATGCAGCAGGTGCTTAAGACCACGCCTGAGCAGGCGCTGCACACCTACTCGCTGGCCAGCACGGTCAGCACGCAGGTCGGCATGGTCGGCTTCAACTTCAACATCGCCAACATCATCGCTGCGCTGTTCACCGCGACTGGTCAAGACATCGCCTGCGTGCATGAGTGCAGCGTCGGTCAGCTGGCCATGAGCCTGGACAATGGCGACCTCGTCGCCAGCCTGATGCTGCCCTGCCTGGTGGTGGGGACCGTCGGCGGTGGCACCCACCTGCCGGGACAGCAGGCGCTCTTGCAGATGATGGGCTGCAGCGGCAGCGGCAAGGTCGGCCGCCTGGCCGAGATCATCGCTGGCTTCTGCCTGGCGCTTGAGCTTTCGACCTTGGCCGCCGTGACCAGCAACGAGTTCGCGAGCGCGCACGAAAAGCTCGGCCGCAATCGCCCCGTCCGCTGGCTGACCTCCGACGATCTGTCGCCCGCCTTCTTCGAGCCCGGCCTGCGCGAGTCGCTGGCCGATCCCGGGCTGCGTGTCGAGTCGGTGCAGCCCGAGCCGCTTCCCATGGGCACCAGCATCCTCACCGAGCTCACCGCCCGCAAAGTGAACAAGCTGCTCGGTCACTTCCCGCTGCGGCTCGCCGTGCGCGGCAGCAGCGGGCAGCCGGGCGCAGTGTCGGTCGTCACCAAGGTCAAGCCGCTCGACGAAGAGGTCATGCTGATGGCGAGCAGCGTGGC
>DAORCZ010000497.1:0-2979 GCA_035345735.1 Pseudomonadota bacterium
TCGATGTCGTAGATCTGCACGACGTTGGGATGGTTGACCTGGGCGATGATGCGCGCCTCGTCGAGGAACATGAAGATGACGTCCTCGCGGTCGCGCAGGTCATGGCGGATCTGCTTGATCACCACCTGCCGATCGAAGCCGCCCATGCCGCTCTGTCGGCACAGATAGACATCGGCCATGCCGCCGCTGCCCAGGCGACAGATGACCTTGTAGCGACCGATGTACGACGGGATCTCGGGCTCGCTGACCGGCTGGCTGGCGTAGAGCACCTGCTGGCTGTTCTCGGCGCCCTCGGCATCGGCAGGCGGCTCGCCCCCAGCGGCTTCCGCCGTGGCGTTCTCTTCGCTGCCTAGTTCGTGGCTCCCTGAGCGGCCCTGGGCCTCAGCCATGAGGATGCACCTACCTTCTGTCAGAGTAGACCAAAAGGGGCCCGCTCAGCCACAGAAGTGTGCGTAAAACCGCAATTTTTTGTGTGTTTAATCAAAAATGGAAGGGCAGGAAAGCTCACATTTATTGCGCTATTGAGCGGCTCCCATCGGCGCGGCCTCGGGCGGGGCGTCAAGCAGGCGCAAGAGCCCGTGTAGACCCTCGCGGAGCACCAGCAGGCTGTCCAGCGTCGCGCCCCCGCCAGCCGCGGTTGAAAGAGGTGCCAGCGGGGCCCGTGCTGCCGCCGGCTGCGCAGCCGGGGCCATGGCGCGGGGTCGCTCGACGGCCAGTGTGATGGTGGGGGTGGCTCGATGCAGGCTCTGACGACCGAGGTTGCCCAGACCGCGTCGGGGGGGCCGCTCGGCAGCCGGTTTGGCCTCGGCGCCCGGTGCCTCGGCGGTGTGTACCCTCTCGGTCGTCGCTGCGGGTATCTGCTGGGCAGCGTCCGAGTTCTCGGCTGGCTTGCTCTCGCTAAGCGCGGCCTTCGCTGGTTTTTGAGGCGAGGCCGGCGCTGCTTTTCGTGGCGCGGCCGGCGTTGGTTTTTGAGGCTCGGCCTTCGCTGGTTTTTGAGGCTCAGCCTTCGTTGGTTTTTGAGGCTCGGCCTTCGTTGGTTTTTGAGGCTCGGCCTTCGCTGGTTTTTGAGGAGCGGCCGACGCTGCTTTTCGTCGCGGAGCTGGGGGGGCTGGGCGTGGCTTGGGGGCGCGCGTTGGGCGCTGGGCGCGTTTCATCGTGGGCTCGCAGGGCTGGGCCGCCCGGCGATGACGGGGCGGCGAGGCTAGCTGTTCAGAGCGTTCTTAAGGACTTGGCTGGGCTTGAACGTCAGAACCCGGCGCGCGCTGATGGTGATCTCGTCGCCGGTCTGTGGGTTTCTCCCGATGCGTGACTTCTTGTCTCGAACCACAAAGTTGCCAAACCCCGAGAGCTTGATTTTCTCGCCGTCTTCGAGGGTGACTTTGATGATGTCAAATACTGCCTCGACGATCTGTGCGGCTTCTTTCTTGGAGAAACCACCGACGCGTTCGTAGACATTCTCGATGATATCGGCCTTGGTCATCGTCCGGCGATCCTGCATCGGAAGTCTGCCCCCTGTTCCAATAAAGTAATCTTCCTTGCATTTTATTTTCGCTGTCCGACGAAGTCAAAGAGTTTGCAGCGAGAAAAATGTATTCAGAAATACATTCCAGGTGTGCGGCTTGTGCCCGTGTTTGCCTACGTGGTGCGAGTGGTGTGCCTGGCCGCATCGAGGAGCGCATGGTCTGGAGCAGGGGACGGGAAGGCTATCACAGCCAACGAAAACTGTGAATTTCACTATAATCGAGACGAATGCGCAGGCTCCTCCCCCTTCTCTCGGTCCTGGCCTGCCTCGCTGGTTGGGTGGCACCGCTCGGGGCCCAGCCAGGGTCTGGCGGGAAGCGGCCAGCCCGCGATGTGGCGCGCCTTTCGTACGTCAGCCCGGCCGTGCGCACCCAGGCTCTGGGCCAGCGCGAGTGGTACGAAGCCCTGCCTGACCAGCCGGTCGAGCGCAGCGTCCGCATCGCCACCGGAGCACAGGGCGGCGCCGAGATCGCGATCGGCGAACAGCTGCGCATCCAGCTAGAGCCAGAGACGATGGTGCTGGTACGCAAGCTGCCGCGTGGGGCCCGCGGTCCGTCGGAGCTGCAGCTCGTGACCGGCTCGCTGCTCGTCGAGATTATCGACGGCAAGGGCATCGGACCGCTTTTGATCCATACCGCAGTTGGGGATGTTCGCCTGCGGGGGGCTACGGTGCGCCTGGTCAGTGATGCCCAGGGGCGGACGGCGATCGCGGTCTATCAGGGGCTGGCCACGTTGCGCAGCCGACGCAGCGAGCTGGTGCTGCCGGTGGGCATGGGAACCCTGGTGCAGCCGGGCGACCGCGATGCTCCGCTGCGTCAGCTCCCCGCGGCTCCGACGTGGCTCGATGGGGGCGACAATGGGCAGGCGCGCATTGCGCTGTCGATGGGCAGTCTGCGCGGCGCGGCGCGGCAGGGTGAGCTGCTGCTGAACTTTGCCCCGGTGCCCGGCGCTCTGCGCTATCGCGTCGAGCTAGCGGCGGATCCGCAGCTTCATGATCGCCGCGTGCTGAGTGACATCAACGCCTCGCCGCTGCGCGCTGAGCTGCCGCCAGGGCTCTACTACGCTCGGGTGACCGCGCTCGATAGCGATCTCTTGGCGGGCCCGCCGAGCGCGACCCAGACACTGTACCTTGTGAACGTGCGCAGCAATGCCGCGCTTTCGGCGCCAACCACGCCGACTCGACCGGGCGGAGCGAGCACGATCTACCTGCAGCGGGCCCAGGCCGCCATCCTCAAGTTCGACTCGGGCACGCTCCCGCTAACCGTCCAGCTCGACGGCCAGCGGGGCGAGACCTGTCGCGGTGAGTGTGTGTTCAACCTGGGAGCCGGCGAACACCGCTTCGGCTTGTCGCTGAACGACAGCACGGCCCAGTTGGCCCTGGCCATCGCTGCCCCGCCGCCGCCGCCGCCGCCGCCGCCGCCCCCGCCCCCGCCGCCGCCGACGTTGCCCTACCGCTTC
>DAORCZ010000497.1:2989-6282 GCA_035345735.1 Pseudomonadota bacterium
CCCCCCCGGCCGTTGCAGAGCGGGTCGAGTCAATCGATGTCGGCCCCGCCTTGTTTGCCCCCGGCCTGCCGCTGCGCACGCTGGAGCCGCGGACGCGTCTCTATGCGCTGCTGGGCGTCGGGGCCCGCACGCCAAACCAGGCCCTGGATGTCGTCCGGCTCGACCTGGGCGCCGAGTGGTCCTTTCTGCGTCAGCGGCTGTCGTTCGATCTCAACTTGCCGCTGCTCTACTTCATCGAATTCCCCTCGGCGAGCGGCGAGCCGCGTAGCGGTCCAGCGCTGGGCGATATCTCGGTGGGAGCGCGGGCTATGGCCGTCGATGCACTGGCCGGGCGTCTGCGCTTCGGGGCGCTGCTGCGGGCGCAGCTGCCGACGGGAACATACGAGCGCGGGGTCCTGCCGCTGCGACCGGTGGTCATTGATCCGGCGCTGGCGCTCTCGGCCCGCGTCTCGCGCCTGGGCTTTCTGACGACGCAGGGCCTGAGCGCATCGCTGAACCTGCCGCAGTCCGAGCTGCGCTACAGCATGGGTTACGCCGTTCAGCTGCAGCTTGCGCGGGTGTCGCTGCTGGCCCAGTTTGATGCTGGGCTGGCCTTGCTGGGGACGACCCTGCACGCCTTCGCCGTCGGGGGGGGCGTGCGGCTGCGGCTGGATGCCCTGGGCCACTTCCGACTGCTGGCGGGCACGCGCGTCGCGCTGGGCGCCCCCAGCGAAGCGACCTACGGCCGCTACAGCGTGCAGCTGGGGTTCGAATGGGTTCGCTTCTAAGCGCTGCCGGCGTCGACCATCCGCGCCGTCGATAGCCCCGGCCTTTAGCGTCGAAGCGACAGCACGGCGCGCAGGATCGCCGCCATCGTGCAAAGCCACAGCAGGCCGCGCAGCGCGGAGAGCAGAAGGGCGGGATACGCGTCGGTAGCGATGCCCGAAAGCTCCAGCCAGCGCGGTAGCAGCGCGGTGGTGCCAACGAGCCAGACGACGCCGGCGAGCAGCTGGAAAGGGACATCGTCCGCCGTCAGGCCGGGCCCCTCGGGCAGCACGGCGCGAAAACGCCAGGCGGCGAGCCCACCGAGACCACACAGCCCAAGCAGGGCGCAGAGCGCGAGGAGCAGCGGCCGCAGGGTCTGCCCCAGAAGTGCACCGACCCCGTCGAGGTTTGCCGCATTTAGGTGCTGCCAGCTGGCTGCGCTGACGTGGGTCAGGCTGGCCTGCGTGAAGCTGCCAAACGCCGGCAGCAAGACCGCTAGACCGCCGAACACGACAGCGGACAGCAGCGCATCGACGCCACTTGCCGTTCCGGCGCTTCCTCGCTTGGCCAGCTCAAGCATCTGGACATCGTAGCGCGCAATCGCACCGGCCTGGCGAGCAATGCCAAGCCGGGCGCTGGGGGCAGGCCGCGTGGCACGCTTCCGCACTGTGCGGGATCGCGCGTTGACAGGCTCGCCTGACCTCCGCATGCTTGCGCGGATTTTTTGTCCACCATCGCCGATGCCAGCGACGCCAGAGCCCCTGGTTCGCCCGGCTGCGGCAGGAGATGCTTCGCATGGGATACCTATTCGACCCGAGCCAGCTGCACGAGATCGGAAAGCGGGCCATCGGCCTGCCGCATGCCGAGATGTGCTCGACGATTGTCGACGAGCTTTCGCGAGCCTATCCCGGCCACATCGACACGCGGCAGGACTGGCTGTTCAACCTGGCGGGCGGGCTGACGGGCGTGATGCAGGTGCTGCATGCCTCGCTGACCGAGTACGTCCTGCTGTACGGCACGCCGCTGGGGACCGAAGGTTTTTCGGGCCGCTTCCGCATCGACATCTGGGATGTGCTGCTCAGCGGCTCATTTTCGACGTACACCGATCGCGATCCCAGCCAGGTCCATACCTCGACGGTCGGTGAGCTGGTGCACCTGCCGCCGGGAGTCACCAAGGCGGTTCGCATCGCGCCGCAGTCGTGGATGCTGGAGTACGCGCGCGGCCCGATCTTCACCAGCCTGCCGGTGGCACTCGGCGATTCGGTGTTTCGCGCTGTCGATCCATCGATCCTGGGCAAGACGCTGCTGCGCTATAGCCAGCTAACGCTGCGATCGCTCCTGCGCGGCAAGCTGTAGCCGCGCGGCGAGCGAGATCAAAAGGGAGTTGCTTTCCATGTCGCATCGCGCCCCCAACACATCTGGGTCGGCCACCGAGGGTGCCTCGTCGTCGTCTGTGTCGTCATCGTCATCGTCGTCGTCGTCGGGCGGCCTGGGCCTGCCGTTCGTGCTTGCCGTCGTGGCGCTGCCCGCGGTGGTCTACTACCTGTGGATCAGCATGCGCTATCACGGCGGTGCGCTCTTGCTGCCCCGCTCGCTGCCGGCGCTGCGCGCGCTGCTGGGCGAGGTGCCACTGCCTAGCTGGCGCGCGACGGCGATCTATTCGATCTGGGTGCTGGCGCAGCTTCTGCTGCAGCTGTACGCGCCGGGGCGGCTGTATCCGGGGGCTCCGCTCGACGATGGACAGCGCCTGAAGTATCGCCTCAATGGCTGGTTCAGCTGGTGGCTGACGCTGCTGGTCGTGCTGGTCTTGGTGTGGCGCGGCGTCATCCCTGCGACGCTGCTTTACGACGAGCTGGGGTCGCTGCTCACCGTCGCTAATATCGGCTCGCTGCTGTTCGCGGTGTACCTGCAGGCCTTTCCCTGGCTGCATCGCGCGGCGGCCAGCGACAGGCGGCGCGGCCCGCTGTTCCGTGACTTCTTTACCGGCGTGGTCTTAAACCCGCGCATCGGCCCGCTCGATCTCAAGTTCTTCTGCGAGTCGCGACCCGGCCTGATCCTGTGGGTGCTCATCGACCTGTCCCTGGCCGCGAAACAGATCGAGCTCTTCGGTCGGCTCAGCGCGCCGATGCTGCTCGTCTGCATCTTTCAGTTCTTCTACGTCGCCGACTACTTCCTGCACGAGGACGCGATCCTTTCGACCTGGGACATCCGGCACGAGCGCTTCGGCTTCATGCTGTCGTGGGGCTGCCTGGTCTGGGTGCCGTTTACCTTCTCGCTGCAGGCGCAGTATCTGGTCACGCACGGCCACGAGCTGTCGCTTCCCGCCACCATCGCCATCGTCGCGCTCAATGCCGGCGGCTACTTCTTGTTCCGCAGCGCAAACCTGCAGAAGCATCGCTTTCGGCTCGATCCCAGCGGCAAGATCTGGGGACGACGCCCGACGTTCATTCGCACGGCGCGCGGCACGCAGCTCCTCACCTCGGGCTTCTGGGGCATCGCGCGGCACCTCAACTACACCGGCGATCTGATGATGGGTCTGGCCTGGTGCC
>DAORCZ010000498.1:0-6282 GCA_035345735.1 Pseudomonadota bacterium
ACCGACGGACGCCTGCTGGTCGATGCCCTGGGCAGCGAGCGCTATCGCGACGAGACCCAGGCCCTGCTGCGGCAGCTTGCCCACTTTCCCCAGCTTGCCTTCTGCGATGTCTCGCGCGGCGAATTCGGGCTTGCGACGCACCTTGCAGGACTGGAGCTTCCGGTCCTTACGCCCGAGCAGGTGGCGGGGTTTCTGGGCGGCGTCCCTCTCGATCCTCCCCTACACCTGCCGACGCAGATCAGCGGGGATGTCCGGCTGTGGGCCGCAGCCTGCGCCCTATTTCCCTATCCCCTCGACGACGAGGCGCTGTTCTGGGTCCATGACCAGCTGGGCCTGCAAGTGCCCGGCGCCGCGCTGGCGCAGTTAAAAGAGCTGGGCCGCCCGTGTGGCGAGCGGCTGCGCTTTTCCGACAGTCCTCAGCGCGCCGCGCTGCTCGGCTGGCTGCGCCAGATCTCGCCGGTCGCTGATGTGCCCCTGGCCAGCCTGCGATCGCGCCTGCAGCCGACTTGGCTGGGTCGCTGCCTGGCGCTGTGGCGCCAGCACCTGGCCGACGAAGCGCAGCGGCGCCTGACCACCGACGCAACCATCCCCTGGCGGGGCACCCCGGCCGAGCAGCACCTGCACATGCAGCAGGCGCTCCTTGACCTGTGGGATCAGCCCGAGGCCGCGGCTCCGGTCCTGCATTCGCTGGGCGCCGGCTGGCTGCGCGACGAGCTTGTCGGGCACCTGTCCGCCCTCGGTCCGCTGGAGCTTGCGGGGCACCGCGACCTCTGCATCCTGCCCTGGCACGAACGACGCCTGCCGCCGCTCACCCAAGGCCTGCTGCGCGAGCTAGGCTTTGGCGGCGACCGCCCCCGCACCGAGGTCCAGGCACAGCGGCCCGGCCGACTGCTCCTCGCCTGGCTGGGCTGCGCCGGCCTGGTGCTCGCCGGCGGGCTGACCCTGGCGCAGGGCCTGTGGCAGCTTCGCCATCCCCACGGCGAGCCGCAGATCCGACAAGAGCACGCGCCGACCGACGCCCGCGTCGAGGTCACGCCCACATCCGCCACCGAGTATCGCGTCACCGTTCACCGTCAAGCTGAGCAAGCCACAGCCACCGTGCCGGCCGGGTCCAGCGTGCTCGTTTCCTGGGCGGAAGAAGAGCGCGACCCACCCGACGGCGGCGCCGATCCGCCGCGCGATCTGGGAGTCGACCAGGCGAGCCCTGCCGACTTGTCCGCGCCTGCCGATCTAGGCAGCCCGCGCGACATGACCGCCCCCCCGGATCTGAGTACGCCGCACCCGAGCTGTCCCTATGCCGAGTACACCGAGCCGAAGAGCGGGATGGTGTTCGTAAAGGTCTGCGCCGGGGACTTCCTGATGGGGTCGGCGAAGAATGATCCCGACGCCGCGGACGACGAGAAGCCCGCGTATCCAGTTCACCTCGAAACGTTCTGGATAGGAAAGTACGAAGTCTCGAACGCGCAGTATCGAAAAAGGGATCCGAGCCACGAGAGCGAGTACAAAGGCGACGACTTGCCGGTGCAGAAAGTAAGCTGGACGGAAGCCCGCGCGTACTGTCGCAGCCTGGGTGGGGACCTGCCGACGGAGGCCGAGTGGGAATACGCGGCGCGGGGCCCGACGGGGCGCAGGTATCCCTGGGGCAAGCCCGAGCCGACGGCAGAGCGTGCGGTATTCGGGCAGACGTACCCCGGGACGGGTCCAGAATCGGCCACGGCCAAACCTAAAGGCCGCAGTCCGTTCGGAACGCTCAACCAGGCGGGGAACGTGTGGGAGTGGGTGACGGACTGCTATCAGAGCGATCGGTATGCGAAGCGCAAAGCGCAGAGTGACAAGACCGACCTACCGTCGCCCCTCGTCAATCCGGTGGATGATCGGCCAGGCTGCGACCGTCGCGTATCGCGCGGCGGCGCTTTCAACAACGGGCCCTGGGCCCTGCGCGCTGCGGTCCGGGACGGGGTCCAGCCCGAGAACCGGCTCGGGAGCCTCGGGTTTCGATGTGTGCGTGGTTCTGTTCGCCAGCCTTGACGTTTGTCCTTTTGCCCTTGGATTCATCGGCGCTGCGGCTTTCCGCCGGGTTCTTTTGTCCCCCCGCGCGAAGCGCGGTCGATTTTTGGAGGCTTGTCATCCACTGACAAAAGAACAACCAAATTGTCAGCAAAATGACACGCCTCAGCCTGCGCCTGATCAGGCTTGTCAGCCTGGGAGCGCTCCGCGCGGAAAGGGCAAAAACCCAAGACCCGAAGACACAAAAAGCAAAAGACAAAGGTCAAGGCTGGCGAACAGAACCACGCACACATCGAAACCCGAGGTCCCCGTCCCGGACCTCGGGCACGTACGAGCCCCGGTTCGCAGCGCGCAGGCTCCCGGGCTCGCGGCCGAAAGAGCCGCCGCGCAATACGCGCCAGCTACCTGACGGTGGGCCAATAGGATGGGTCAAAGTGACAAGCGTGTCCTTGTCACTTGTCACTTTGTAACTCTGGTACCAATCCCAACACCACTCCCAGACGTTCCCGTGCAGATCGTGCAACCCCCAGCCATTTGGTTTCTTTTCTCCGACGGCGTGCGTACGGCCTGCGCTGTTCTCCGCAAACCACGCATAGTCGCCAAGCTGCGCCGCGTCGTCCCCAAAGCTGTACGCCGTCTCGGTCCCGGCGCGACAGGCGTACTCCCACTCGGCTTCCGTCGGCAGCCGATAGCCATCGGCAGCTTGATCCCACTCGACGAGAGGTTCCGCTCCGGTGCCTTCGGCTGGCTCCTGGATGCGATAGCAGAGCGTGCAGCCTTCCCGCTCGGACAAGCGATTGCAAAACCGCACCGCGTCGAACCAGCTGACCTGCTCCACCGGGCGCCCGGCTCGGCTCTCCCCATCCTCCGCTGGTTCTTGGAAGTGGCTCGGGTTCTGGTCCATCACCTCGGTGTACTGCCCCTGCGTCACCGGGTACTTGCCCATGGCAAATCCGCTGACCTGCACCCTATGCCTTGCTTCAGTTTCGTCGCGTCCAGCCTCGCTCTCCGGGCTCCCCATCCAGAACGCGCCGCCGGGTAGCTCCACCATCTCCAGAAGCTCCGACGGGCGCCGGGGCACCGGGGGCGATGGCACGGGCTCGGGCGGGGACGCTGTCGCCCCCGCGGCTGTATTGGCTTCCGGTGCAAAGACCAGCTTGACCACCGGCTTTCCCGACAGCGCCAGCCAGACCAAGAGCAGCAGCAGGCCCAAAAGGCCCCCGACAAAGCCCCAGCTAGGCAGCCGCACGACGACGAGCCCAGCTGCCAGAAATACGCAGAAGCCGGCCAGCCCCGCCCACCTTGGGGGAAGCTCGTCCAGCTTGACCGTCGTCTGTTCCCAGCGCTCTTGCAGATCCATCGCGCGACCTTGCGCCATGTTGCCCCGCCGCGGCCCCACACTCAATCTTCGCTTGCTGCCACCGCGTCAGGGCCTAGAGCACCGCGCGGACTTCCCAACTTGCTGCGGGCCGCGCAGCGCGATGAACCCCCGGATCGTCCGCCAGCGCTCAAGGCGACTTAGGGGCTGGGAATCGAATCGAGCGTGACCGAGATCAGGCAGGTGGGTTCGCGGCGCGAGAAGCCGAAACTCAGGGTGCAGCCTTCCTGCGGGTACACCCAGTAAAGCGGGGCCTCGGGGGGCGCGTGCGGACTGGGGACGGATAGCTCGGGATTGGCGCCGAAGCGCTTGCGCACCGCGTCTTCGCCGATGCAGCTTGCGCCGTCGAGCAAAAGGGTCAGCAGGCCGGCACTCGGCCCCGCTGGTGGTGCTTGCGTCGACTCGCGCAGCTCAGCACTGCGGATGCCGGGCACCCGGCTCGCGGGACCGCGGGCTTCATAGAAGCGGAAGGAGGGGCTCTCGCGCTCGCGGACGAAGCTCAGTCCCAAGCGCTCAGTCAGCGCAGTCGCGCGGAAGCTGCGCGCTTTGGCAAGCTGCGCAAGGACATCGAACAGAGGATGGGAGGCGCTGGGGTCGCGTGCGTCCATGGTCTTGGTTTTCGTCGGTGGGGTCGGGTTGCTGGCAGGCACTGAGGTAGTCGCGCTCTGTGGCCGGCAGCCTAGGAAGGGGATGAGAGCGGAAGCCAATAGCAGGGGGAGACAGCGAGTCTGGGGCTTCGTGGGGAGGTGGCCTGGTGACACCCATCCATCGTAAGCCGCCGCCCCTCCTAGCTGTACGCTTTGATCTGCGCCAGCAGCGCCCGCGCCGTTGCTGCTTCGTCCGCGGCCCACTCGACATGCCGCGCTTTCGTGGGTGGTTTCAGCGTGCCGTACAGCGTCTCGACGTAGGTCGCGGGGTCGCGGCGCTTTTCGGCGTAGTCGGTGAGCGCTTCGCGCAGGACTTCGCGCCACTTTGGGTCGTGAAACGGGATCAACAGCGCTCCCGCGGGGCAGAGCTTGGTCAGTTCAAGGACGGTGCTGAGGCGGGCGCGTTGCTCCGGCGTCGCTTCGACGCGGCCGGCTTCCATATCGCGGAGCGTTTTTTCGGCGAGGCTGGCGCGCAGGGCCAGGCGGTCGAGGGTCAGGCCGGCGGCCTCGCGCAGCGTCGGCAGGGTGTCGCGGCCCCAGGGGGTCGGCGGTTTGGGTTTGGGCATGGCGGCGGTTCTCCTTGCGGGGGGTCGGGTTGGGCTCGGCGGCGGTCGGAGCGCGGCCCGGGCACAGCAGGCCTAGGAAGTCGCGGGCTATCTCGCGCTCAGCTTCGACGGGGTGACGAGGGCGCGGCCGGTCGCCAGCGCAGGAGGTCGCAGGGCAGCGCCACCAACCGCCGCAGTGACCCGGCAAAAAATCGCTGACGCCGCCGCTGCCCGGCCCCCTCCACGACGGGAAGCCAGCGAGCCAGCGACGGAACGAGCGCAAGAATAGCCATCGGCGAAGCCTCCACAGCGCGGACGTCGCCTTGCCGACTCGCTAGACAGCTACGAGACGGCTATGCGAACTTCCGACGGTTCACGGCAATTGAGCGAGCCATCGCCCAATTGAAAATCCCTTTTCCCGAAGTTTCTCCAGGCGCTTGCGTGAGTCAAGCAAAAAACGTCATCACTCGGAAGCAGATCCTCGGAGCCCGCGCTCTGCTGGAGATCACACAGGATGAGCTGGCCGCTGCCGTCGGCATGAGTGACCGAGCGCTCTACATGATTGAGACCGGGAACGCTCAGCCACGTCAGAGAACCCTGGCGAAGCTACGGGCCGAGTTTGAGCGTCGCGGGATCGAGTTCATCAACGGAACCGGCGTGAAGCTAAAGACGGCGGCGGCAGAGCACGAGGGAGCGGCGGACTAAACGCCTACCTTACAGCTATATCGCCTCTGCTATTTTTCCCGTTACGGTACGTGCCATTAGGAAAGCTCGATTTCCTGAAAGAAAACGAGCCGGCGTGACGCCGCCGCCGGATGCGGCCTGACCGATCCGATGCTGCGATGCTCCCATGTATCCGTCGGAATCAGTCAGAGCTCCCCGGCGAGAGAGTCCGCCAACCGCGGTCCGCAGCTGCGCATCCTGCACGAAAAATATGTACCAATCTTTCTCGAAAAACCCCGAAGGGATTGATTGGCAAATAGATTCCACTATGCGTGGCGAATAAATAGCCAATTAGAGGGGCCTCGGGGAAGCTGCGAGGCCGGGCGCTGCGCGCCTTAGGGCTGGCGAGTGATGCCGATGACACCGACCTGCTGACAGATGTCGGCGACCGTCTTGAACTCGTCAGGGTGGCCAGAGAGAAGCTGGCAGGCGCGCGTGACGTAGTACGAAACCTGGGTGGAGTAAATGAACGCAAGCCCATCCTCCCCAGCCGTCACAATCTGCGTGCCATCGGGGGAAAACGCGGCGCTGTACACGGCACCTTGATGATCCGCGAAGGTTCCCAGGGCGGCACCGGATGTGGCATCCCACAGGCGAGCGGTGCCGTCGGAGCTAGCGGTGACGACGCGGGCGCCGTCGGGAGAAAAGCTCGCGGCTTGCACCGGGGAGGTGTGCCCCTTGAGGGTGGCGATGGGTGATCCGGACTTCGCGTCCCACAGGCGAGCGGTGCCGTCGTCGCTAGCGGTGACGACGCGCGTACCGTCGGGGGAAAAGCTCGCGGCGAGCACCCAATTGGTGTGGCCCTTGAGGGTGGCGAGGGGGGAGCCCGACTTGGCGTCCCACAGGCGAGCGGTGCCGTCGTAGCTAGCGGTGATGACGCACGCTCCGTTGGGTGAAAAGCTCGCGGCGAGCACCGAATTGGCGTGTCCCTTGAGGGTGGCGAGGGGGGAGCCCGAGTTGGCGTCCCACAGGCGAGCGGTGC
>DAORCZ010000499.1:0-1782 GCA_035345735.1 Pseudomonadota bacterium
GTCAACGTGCTGGCTCTGCCGGTCTTTGTCGTCGCAGGGACGATCTTGTTTCTCGACATCACCCAGCCTCCCGGTGAGCGGGCTGCCCCGGCGCTCCCCGCCTCCGCCCCGCCGGACGGCCCAGGAATCCCGCGCTAGGCTGTGCGCATGGTCTCGGTCGCCGCCCCGCCAGTCCGTTCGCGCCGACCTCGCCCAGGTCGCCTGGGCGCGGGGGCTGCACTGCTGATCGTTTGGGGGATCTTGCAGGCCCCGCGAGCGCAGGCCGATATCTGGTCCTACGAAGAAAACGGCGTCATTCACTTCACCAACATCGCCCCCAGCGGCGCGGCGGCGCATCGCTTCCGCGTCGAGTGGAAGAGCGGGCCAGGCAAGGCCGCCGTGGTGTCGGGCAGCGGCGTCGCGGGCTGCGATAAGTCGCGCGCCGATGTCGTGCCATCCACCGATACCAGCCCAGATCGTTATCACCGCTACGATGCGTTTATCGCCGAAGCGGCCAGCGTCTATGCCCTGCCGCCGGCGCTGATCCGCGCGGTGATTCACGTCGAATCCGACTACGATCCGCACGTCGTCAGCTGCGCCGGCGCCCGCGGCCTGATGCAGCTTATGCCCGACGTCGAAAAAGAGCAGCGGGTCAGCGACGTCTTCGATCCGCGTCGCAACATCCTGGGCGGCTCGCGCCTGCTGCGGCTGCTCGCCAACCGCTTTCGCGGTGACTTGGTGCTGACCATCGCTGGCTATCACGCCGGGGCGGGAGCCGTCGAAAAGTACAGCGGCGTGCCGCCGTACGAGACGACTCAGCGCTACGTCTACGCCGTGCTGCAGCGCTATCAGAGCTACAAGCAGGCGACCCCCTAAAGCCGGCCTCGCTCAGCCTGCGCCGCCGAGCCACTCCGAGCCGTCGGGCGAGAATTCTTTCTTCCAGATCGGCACCTCGACCTTGAGGCGCTCGATGGCTTGCCGACAAGCGGTAAAGGCCTCGGCCCGATGCGGCGCCGACGCCGCGACCAGCACGGCTAGCTCGCCGATGGCCAGGCTGCCGACGCGGTGGATGACCGACAGGCGGGTACCCGGCAGGCTGGCTTCGATCTCGCCACAGATCGTCGACAGCGAGCGCACGGCCATGCTGTCGAAGGCCTCATAGTCGAGCCGGACCACCTGCTTGCCCTGGTTGTGATCGCGAACCAGGCCGATGAACAACACGACCCCGCCCTGCCCCGGACCGCGCACCGCGGCCAGGGCCTCCCCCGGGTCGAGCGGCTCGTGACTGATGCGACAGCGCGGTGGCAGCGGACTCTCCACCGCTTCAGACCCGCCCGAGACCGGCGGCAGGAGGGCTAGCTCATCGCCGTCGTGGAGCGGAAAATCAGCCGGCACCAGCGTCTGATTCACCGCCAAGAGCAGGCTCTTTTGCAGCCCAGAGAGGACTTCGTTCTGGGCCGCCAGCGCCGCGACGGCATCACTCACCTTGGAGCCCTCGGGCAGGCTCAAGAGCTCGTCACTTCGCCGCAGACGCTCGCGCAAGAGCGCGAAGTAAAGAACACGTACAGCGATGGCCATCGCGCCCCCCGCTTACCAGCCAGAGGGAGCTGGCTTCTTCTCCTCTTTGTTTTCCTTCTTGGCCGGGGGCTTCTTGGCATCGGCCTTCTCCGCCGGCTTCTTCTCGTCCTTGCCCGCTTCCCCGGCCAGGACCAGCGACGGCGAAGCAAGAACCGCAGTCACCAACGCAGTACGTGCAAACAGCTTGTTCATGGCATCTCTCCTGTGTGTGCTCCGGCGCAGCGC
>DAORCZ010000499.1:1882-6268 GCA_035345735.1 Pseudomonadota bacterium
GGCTGCAGGATCTCGATGGCGGCGCGATCCGCCTCCAGGATGTGGGCCGCGCGATAGACCTCGGCGTACGAGACATCGTTCGATGAATGGGTCGACATGGCAGGGTCCTCGCTTGACCTACTGGCCCGCCGGGCGTGCCGCCTGGCCCGGCCCGGGAGCCGGAGCCGACGGAACCGGCGGCGCTGGCGGCGGTGGAATGGTGATGTCCAGGGCGTTCACCGGCCCCAGACCCAGGGTCGAAAGCGGCGCATCGAAGTCGGCGGCCTTGCCAACCACCAGCACCGCGAAGCCTGCCGGATTCAGGTACTTGGCGGCGACGCGCTTGACGTCGTCGAGCGTGATCTTGCCGATCTCGGCCTGGTACTTGTCGTAGTAGTCGGGCGGGTAGCCATAGAAGTCGAAGCCCATGCGGGTGCGCAGCACGCGGGTCTTGCTATCGACCTTAAAGACGAACGAGTTGAGGATCGCCTCTTTCGCCTTGGTCAGCTCGTCCGCCGTCGGGGGACGGTCTTTGAGCATGGCGTTCACTTCTTCGTAAAGCGCCTGCACCGCGCGCACCGTGTTCTTGCTGGCCGTGCCCATCGACAGGCGATACAGCGCCGGATAACCCCAGTCTATCCCGACGCCGCCACGGACGTTGTAGGCCAGCGCTTTTCTGCTGCGGATGTTGGTAAACAGGCGCGCTGCAAAGCCGCCGCCCAGGATCTCGTTCATCACCTCGATGGCGTAGGCGTCGGGGTTCTTGCGCGTCGTGCCCAGCTGCACCAGGCGGATGCTGCTTTGGTTCACGTCGTCTTTGTTGACGAAGTACAGGCCTGGCTTGGTCGGCACAAACGGGATGTTGGCAAGCTGCGCCTGCGGCCCGCGCGGCCAGCCGCCAAACAGCGACCGTAGCTTGGCTGTCATCGCCGCTGGATCGAAGTCACCCGCGATGCCCAGCATCATGTTGTTGGGGTGCACGTGGCTGCGGTGCCAGGCCACCAGATCCTCGCGAGTCACGGCGGCCACCGTCGCGTACTCCGCCTGTCGGGCGTGCGGGTGAGCCGCGCCCAGAGCCAACTTTTCCGCCTCGCGATCGGCGATGTCCATCGGATCGTCGTTGCGGCGCGAGATAATTGTCGTCAGTTGACGCTTGCCGAGATCGAGCTTGTCCTGCTGAAACTGCGGCGCGGCCAGCATCTCGATGATCACGTTCATGACATCGTCGAAGTCGGCCTTGTGGAAGTTGGCCGTCAGGTTGACGCTGTCGATCTCTTCATCCCAGCGCACCATCGCCGCGCGCGCCGCCAGGAAGTCATCCACCTGGTCGCCGGTCTTGGACCTCGTCCCGCCCGCGCGTAGGGTGTGCGCGTACAGGCCCGACAGCCCCACCTTGTCAGCGGGTTCGTCCCGGCTGCCACCGACGATGCTGCCGACCACGGTGATCAGCGGTAGCTCGGGGTTTGGCTGCAGGTAGATCGTCAGGCCGTTGTCGAGCTGGATGCGGCTCGGCTGCTGGGGCTTGAAGTCGCGCAGCGGCGGCGCCTTGATCTTCTTCCAGTCGGTCTGCACTGGCCCCGCCTGCGCGATGGGCGAGCCCAAGCACAGAAAGAGCGTGCTCAGCGACAACAGGCCAGCGAGTCCCCGGCTGCGGCGAGCCCCCGGCAGAGAGCGATTTGCGATGCGGCGATTCATGGCGTACCTCGCTTCGGAGCCGCGGCCCCGGGCTTGCCGGCCGTGCTCTCGATCCACGCGGCGGTGCGATTGCTGTCGACGAACACCTGATTCGCAACCCGCCGCACGTCGTCCTTGGTGACCTTTTCGATCTCTTGCACGTTGCGGAAGACCTGGCGCCAGTCGCCATAGCGCTGCTGCGCCTTGGCGAAGGCGATGGCTAGGCCCTGGTTGTTCTCCAGGCCGCGCAGCAGGTTCACCTTGGCGCGCGTCTTGACCATCCGCAGCTCATCGTCGGTGACCGGCTCGTTCTTGAGGCGCTCGATCTCGCGATGGATCGCCATCCGCAGCTCTGGCGCGGAGTGGCCCGGCGTCGGGATGGCATAGAACAGGAACAGGCTGGCGTACTTCGATCCCGGGAAGGTCGGTGCGCCCACCGCCGTCGCCGCGATCTTCTGATCGCGAACCAGCGCGCGATACAGCCGCGAGGTCGGCCCCGTCGACATCAGATCGGCGATGGCGTTGTACACGGCGTTGTCGGCGTGACGATAGTCGGGACGGTGATACGCCTCGGCGTAGATCGGCTGCGCCTTGGCCTTCATCACCACCGTGCGCTCCACGAACTGCGGTGGCTCGTCGCTGCCGAGCGGAGCCGGCCGCTCGCCCTTGGGCAGCCGGCCAAAGTACGACTCCATGACCGGCAGCACGACGGGGGCTTTCACGTCGCCGACCAGCGCCACGACCATGTTGGCCGGGACGTAATACTTCTCCCAGAACTTCAGGGCATCGCTCGCCGACCAGGTCTGCAGATCGGCGGGCCAGCCGACGACGGGACGACCGTAGGGATGGGCGGTGAACGCCGCGGCCAGCGCCTGCTCGATCAGGCGACCGATGGGGTTCGAATCGGTGCGCATGCGTCGCTCTTCGTTGACGACGTCGCGCTCCTGATAGAACTGGCGCATCACCGGCCGCTTCATGCGCTCGGATTCAAGATAGGCCCACAGCTCGACGCGGTTCGACGGCAGCGAGTAGAAGTAGCCGGTCTCGTCGGTGTTGGTGAAGGCGTTGAGGCCGGTGCCGCCAACGCGATCGACGATCTCGCCGAACTCGTTTTGCACCACGAACTTCTCGGCGTCCTCCATCGCTTTGCGCCAGGTCTTCTCTAGCTCGACGACCTTGGCGTCATCGCGTCCGTAGGGCTTGCGGCGCTCGGCATCGAGGGCCAGGTAGGCTTTTTCGACCTTGTCGATCGCCCCCTTTTCCGCCGCGAAGTTGTTGGTGCCGATGCGGTCGGTGCCCTTAAACGCCATGTGCTCGAACATGTGCGCCATGCCGGTCTGGCCGACGCCTTCCTGCGCCCCGCCGACATCGACGTGCGTGAAGTACGACAGCACTGGCGCCTCGGGCCGCTCGACGACGAGCAGGGTCAGGCCGTTTGGCAGGACCTTGACCGTGGTGCGTCCCTCAAACGACGCGACGTCCTGGGCCCGCGCCGAGCCCGCCGTCGCCAGGCTGCACACGACCGCCCCGCCGAGCAGCAGCGATGCCCAACCGCCCCGCCGTCGGCGGGATGGCTGTCCCCGGGGGACCCGGGTGGAAGTAAAGGACTGACTATTCATGGGATCTCCTCGTGGAATCTCCTCGAAAGCTCGTTGTCGAAACCAGCCCAGATTGGCGACCGCTGCTCTGATCGCTGCCTGACCGTCGAAGTCGTTCTCGTCGGGTTCCTGGACCACGCCCGCCGGGGCGGCGGCAGTGTAGCCGCAGGCGGCAGACAAACCCATCCCTATTTCACGCCGCGCTCCCACGATGGCTGGACCATGGCAGAGCCGCCCCAGGCCCCCGCCCGCATCGCCCATCGTCGTCGCTGGGGCCGGCGCAGGATTTCCTCCCGAGGCTGCGGCCGGCAGGCTATGATCAGCGCGTGCGTGCGCTCGGATCGGAGTGGCTCAGGCGGCCTTATGGCCTGCGAATCGGCGTCGGGCTGCTGCTCGCGGGCAGCCTGCTCGCGGGCGACGAAGCCCTCGCCCGCCACAAGAAGAAGCCGAAGGAGACCACGCCCGAGCAGCCCACCACCGCCGGCGGCATGCCCTCGCCGCTTGTCGATCCGATGGAGGCTGAGCACGCCGCCCCGCCACAGAATGGCCAGCCAGCGACCAGCGGCAGTGGAACGCCGGCGGCCGGTAGCCCCACACCGAGTGGCAGCGGCAGCCCCACATCGTCGGGCGGCAGCAGCGGCAACAGCGGCAACAGCGGCAACTCGGGCAGCGGCTCCAACGCCGGCCACAGCAGCGGCGGCGGCGACGTGCCGAGCGGCGGCGAAAATGGCCAGTTCAACAAGGCCGGCCGTTTCATGGCCAACCTCAAGATCGGCCCGGCGATCTGCGCCTATACCTGCGCCTCGCACGAGGGAGCACTGGTCGTCGATCTCGGCTGGTCGGTGCTGCCCAACAGAAACGCCTACGTCGTGATCCCGCTGCAGTTTCAGTTTTCGACGACCACCACGGCGGTGATGGTGCCCTTTGGCTTCCAGTACGATCTCGCCATCTCGCGCGTGCCGGGCCTCTACTTCTATCCGCGGCTCAGCGTCGGCTACGCCGCCCTCCTCGATAGCTCGACGGGCGTCACCACCACCACCCACGCCGGCATCCTGCTGCCTGAGCTGGGTGCCAAGTTCATCATGCGCGGCCGCTTCAACTTCGGCGGCGAGTTCTTCAGCCTGCCGGTGATCTT
>DAORCZ010000500.1:0-6264 GCA_035345735.1 Pseudomonadota bacterium
AGCAGCCGAGCATGCCGTCGCAGTATCCGTCCCCGCCGGGCCAGCCCTCGCAGTACCCGGCCCCGGCCGGTCAGCCGTCCTATCCGCCGCCCGGCACGCAGAGCTACCCGCCCCCAGGCCAGCCCGCGTATCCGCCGCCCGCCGGACAGCCTAGCTATCCGCCGCCCGGCCAGCCGATGTACCAGCCGCCGCCTGCGACCTAGTCGCGGCCCTCGCCCCCCTCACCTCGCGCGCCCCTCGCGCGCCCCTCGCTAATCCACTTGTCAGCCGTGCCCCTGGCCTTGTGATTTTGGCCTTGTGATTTAGGCCTCGGTGCGCCGTGGTGTATCGCCAAGTCGCGTCCGGCAGAAGCGATCCCACAGCGTCATCGCCTCGCCGAAGTTGGCGTTGGCGTGCGAGTGGTGGATGTTGTGAAACGCTGACGTGTTGATGGCAAATGGCGACAGCAACCGCTCGATCCAGCCGACGCTGACACCGCAGTGCAGGTAGTAGTTCAGCCCGATGAAGCCGACCACCAGCGTGAAATAAATCGGCGCGTAGTGCGTAGCCTGCGGCACCGCCACCAGGCAGAGCGGCCAGAAGGTCAGCACCGACTCGACCGGACCGACGGCAAATCCCGCCAGGGCCGAAGGATCGCGATAGGTGTGATGGGCGCGATGGAAGGGAAACAAAAGCCGCGTGTGCAGCAGGCGATGCTTCCAGTAAAGCCAGGCGTCCAGCACGTAGACCGCGACGAAGTTTTGCACCAAGACGATCGGCCACCCGCCCGCTTGCGTGATCGACCAGGTCAGGCCAATCGGCCGCCCCGTCCACAGACGCCACAGCGGCCAGGCCAAGAAGCAGGCCGCGATATATGCCGCCAGCGCCGTGTCGAGGGCTTCGCGCCGGAAGGGTCCCGGCTGCCGACGAGGTCCCTGAATCCGCTCCCGACTGCGCTCGCTAAAAAAAGTCACCAGCGCGGCGCCGCCGATGACTGCGGTCGCAATGCCGACAAAGCCCACTCCCAACGCTAGATAGAACAGCCCGTGATGGTCGGGGACGAGCAAGCCGGCGGCGGCCAGCGCAAACGGCACAGCACCATCGATTAGGCGCGCCCAGGTAGGAACGGCGGCGGGTCTCTTCGCGGGAGTACGCGGATCAGCGGTCAGCATGGCGTTGCAGGCAATCCTTGGTTAGCAGAGGGCATCATTCGTTACACGATGTAATAGAAATCGTTCCTAGCTGTCAATTGCCGGGCCTGCGCTAGATTGCCGAGCATGGTTGCCAGGTCTGCAGCAAGACGCGGGCGTGCTCGCCCAACGCCAGCCACCGCCCCCCGTCACGCAGGCGGCGCCCAGCCTCGCCAGCCTCCTTCGGGACGCGTGGCCAAGGACGTTCGCCGACGACAGCTTCTGGACGTCGCAGCGCGTATCCTGACCGCGCACGGCGTCGAGCAGGTGCAGATCACCGAGGTCGCCGAGCAGGCCGGGGTTTCGCGACCGCTGGTCTATCGCCTATTCCCGACGCGACAGCAGCTTGTCGAGGCGCTGCTGCAGGACTTTGCCACCCGCCTGGGTGAGCGCTTCCACGCCGCCCTGCTCGCCACCCTCCCCGGCAGCCTGGAAGAGATGACGCGGGCTTTTGTCGAAGCCAGCTGTGCCGCGATCGTCGAGGGCGGGGCGGGCCCATGGCTTCTACTCGACGCCCGCGCCGATGCCGAGCTTGGCCGGATCGGCCACACCATCCTCGCCGACCTGCTAAAGCCGTGGCAGCGTCGGCTGGCCGAGCTGACCGGCCTACCTCCCCGCCGGGCTCAAAATGTTCTGTGGACGGTTGTCGCCGCCGGCCGCGCCGCGCTCGACGGCTGGATCATGGGCCGCATTAGTCGCCGAGACGCGATTGCCGACGCCACGCGCGCTGTCAGCGTGCTGCTACAGGCCTTCGCCCGGCCGGCCGGCTAGGCTCCCGAGGTTATTGCAAACTATTTGCATTCGGGGATGGGCGGCGGGCCTTGACATTGTTGCAAATCGCTTGCATTAATGGCTGCTCATGGCCTTGCTGGTTTCATCCTCTTTGCGCACACGACTCGTCGGCTTGCTGCCCGTGTTGTGCCTGATTCACTGCGTTGGCACCGCGCTGTTTGCGGCGGCCATGCCGGCGGCGGCGCTGTGGATGCGCAACGAGTGGCTGGAAGGCGGCCTGACGTTCCTTTCGGCCGTACTGATCGGCCTGCAGGTGTCCCGTCGCAGCCCCGACACCGATCCGGCCGGGGTTAGCCTGGCCATCTATCTGTCGGCGGTGGTGATGAGCGGCCTGGGCTGGATCTACGGTCAGGAGTGGCCGCGCCACATTGGGCTCCTCCTATTCGTCGGGGCTCAGCTGTTCTGGCTGCGCAGCCGACGGGCCCGCCCCGCCTGCGACTGTGTCAATCACCGACACAGCGTGGCGCTTGCCTCCGACTAGTTGCCGCTTCGCCAGCCTCGCCGCTATACCGGCGCTGCCGTGAAGGGACGCTCTCGGGGCCGAGACGCTAACGCGATGTCGTGCCCGGCATGAGATAGACATGCCCGCGCTCAGCGTCGACCCAGATCTCCTGCCCCTCGTTGATCAGGCGGGTGGCCTGGCGGGTACCGACGACGGCGGGTAGCCCGCGCTCACGCGCCAGGATCGCCCCGTGCGAAAACAGGCCGCCACTGTCCGCGACCAGCGCGCGAGCCCGCCACAAAGCCGCGGCCCACGACGGCAAGAGCGCCGGCACGACAAGGATAACGTCATCCAGCGTGCTACTGCCCCCCGGCAGCGGCGGCTCAGAGAGAGCGTGGCCAGCGACCGATTCGCCCCCTCCCGGCTCACCGGCGCGCGGCAGCGTTGGCTCGGCAGAGAACAGGTCGCGGATGACGTGGGCCCGTCCACGGACCAGTCCCGTCGGTCCCGGTACGCCGTAGCCTCGCAGAACGACGGTGCGCGGTGGGGTCCACAGCGGCTGACCGCGCGACAATCGCACCGGCGGCACCATGCTGCGAGCATGCAAACGCTCCTTCCGGCCGGTGGCGGCCAGACGGCGAAGCTCGCTCCCATCTCGACCGGCTAGCTGCTCGACCTCGATCTCTTCGGCGGTGTCCCCCTCGGCCAAGCTCAGCGCGCTCGCCGTCCACGGCAGCTCAAAGATCTCGTCGATGTGATCGAGTAGCCCGCGTCCGACCAGCAGCGCACCCCGTCGCAGAAGAGCCCAGCGCAGCAGGCGCTGCGCGCGGAAGAACAGCGCGTCATCATCTTCGGCGATGCCCTGGGCGGTGCGGGCCAGGGGAAGCAGCCGCTTGAACGCCCCACGCGCCATCCGCGGCAGACGATCCAGCAGAGCCGCAAATGCCGCGTGATAGCGATCTTCGCTCTCGGCTAGCTGCTGGTTGGGGGCCGCTTGATCGGCCAAGGCGGTGGCCATGTCGCGAACTCGCTCGGGACGCTCGTCGTCACAGGGGGTAGCAACATCCCAGCAGGCCGCAAACGCCCCATAGCGCGCCAGATACCGTCGGACATCGCCATCCCGCGCCCCCGGCTGCGCCAGATCCCACAGCATCTGCAGCCGAGCAACTGAGGTCGCCGCCGCCCCCGCCAAAAGATCGCCGTGCTGGCTCAGCGGCTCCCCCAGGTTCGAACGCAGCAGCTGATCAAGATGCTGTCGAGCGCGACGCAGAGCCGGCGAAAGCTCGGTCACATAGTGGCGATAGACTGCGCGATAGGCCTGCCAGGCCTCAGCCAGCGAGAGTCGGATCCGCGTCGGATCGGCCTGATAGACGGGATCCAGCGCTCCGTCGGCCGCCAGCAGATACTGCTCCAGCGGCTGCAAGAGCGCCGTGCAGGCGGGCAAGATCTCGTTGCTGTAGCGCTCGGCCAAGCGCTCGATCGGCTGCAGCGGCGGTGTAGCCCCCGGCACCTCGGCATAGTAGAGGTAGCCGTGGATGACGCGTTGCCGCAGCCCGGGCGTCAAGTCCGCCACCCCCGCTACCAGCGCCGCTTGCGCCAGCGACAGCGGATCGGGGTTGTGCTCTTGGTCTTGGTTAAAGACCAGCTCGGGATCGGCGGCCTGGGTCCACAGCTCGTGTGCGCTAGCGGCCGAAGCGGGCGTCGCAGGGGCCGGTCGTACCTGTAAGAACTGCACCGTACCGTCGGACAGCACGGCATATTCGACGAACGAAGCCACCGGCTCAGCCTGACTGAACTCCTCCTGCATGAGAGCCGCCAAGGTCCGTGCGCCCACTGCTAGCGGCGAGGGATCATCGGCAGCCAGCGCGTGGGTCGTCACGGTCGCCCACTCCGGCGTATCCGCGGGACGCTCTTCACAGACGGCATTGGCGCTGCTGTCGAGGTAGATCACCCCCAGCTTGTCGGCCGCGACCATGGGCTGAATCAGCACCGTCACCGCCACCGGCACGCCACAGTAGGTCCGAACCAGCAGGCTCTCGCCCGATGCACGCACCGCCGCAATCGCGGCCTCGACGTCTTCAAGCGCCACATTGGTCCGAGTCAGAAACAGACCCGCGGCACTCGCTCCCGGCAGATCTTCGTACATCGCCGAGGAGCGCACGGCAAACCGCGGCAGCGCCGGCGGCGGACCGAGCCCCTCGGCCAAACCGAGGCTGCTGTCGTTGGCTGGAGGCAGGCTGCCCGCACTCAGTGCCATGAGGGCAGACCGGAGCGCCCCTGAGTCCAGCGGCTCCTCCGGCAGCAGCATGATCCCGTCAGGAATCGGCAGACCTAGGCGCAGCGCCGCCGCCAACCGACGAGCTTTGGGGCCAATCGCTTGGCTGGTCGCAGAACCGCTATCTTGTAGCCGCAACATGAACACTCGCAGCGTACCGCTGGGACCCGCCTTTTGAAACGCTTTGCAGCAAGGCAGGTCGCTCTTTATCTTGCGCTTTGCGGACAGACCGGATATGAAAAGCGGTCTCGCGATCCTGGCTGCCGTAAGGACGCGAAAATGCCTGCGTTTTAAGGATCTAGAAGACCATGAAGGCCGGAATCCATCCTCGTTACAACACCGCCACGATCACCTGCGCCTGCGGCGCCGTTCACGAGACGGCCTCGACGCGTGGCAACTTCACGGTGGAAATCTGTTCCAACTGCCACCCGTTCTACACCGGCCGCCAGAAGCTGAATGACTCCGCCGGCCGCATCGAGCGCTTCCAGAAGCGTTATCAGCTACCGACGGGTGGTTCTGCTGTGGCGGCCCCAGCTCCCAAGGCGGCCGACAAGCCCGCGAAGGCCGCGGCTCCCAAGGCGGCCGAGAAGCCCGCGAAGGCCGACAAGGCTGAGAAGCCGGCCGAAAAGCCCGCGAAGCCGGCCAAGCCGGAAGCCAAGGCCCAAGCGTAGCTCGACGTTTGATCGGCGCTCAGCGCGACCTCATAAGCTGGATCGGGTCGCGCCCTTGGTGAACTCGCGGCTACGCCCGCCCTTGAGCCCTTGCTGAGGGCAGTGGCAGCCGCAGTCCTGGCTCTGCCCCCCTTACCTTCCGTGTCACATCCATGTCTATGTTCGACAAGCTAGCCGAGGTCGAAGCTCGCTACGGAGTGCTGGAGACCCAGCTCGCCGATCCCGAAGTGCTCGCCAAGCAGCAGACGTTTCAGAAGCTGGCCAAGGAGCGCTCGGACATCGCCGAGATCGTCGACGCCTACCGAGCGTACAAGCGGACGACGGATGCGCTGGCAGAGAACGCACCGCTCCTGCGCGAGAGCGATGCCGAGCTGCGGGGCATGGCGCGAGAAGAAGAGGCGCGACTCACGGCCGAGCGCACCACGCTAGAGGAACGGCTGAAGCTGCTGCTTTTGCCCAAGGATCCCAACGACGAAAAAAACATCGTCCTGGAAATCCGCGGCGGCACAGGTGGCGAAGAGGCGGCGCTGTTCGCTCGCGACCTGTTCCGCATGTACAGCCGCTACGCCGAGCGCAAGCGCTGGACCTTGGAAATCCTCAGCCTGTCGGACTCCTCGTCGGGCGGCATCAAAGAAGTCTTGGTGATGATCAGCGCCCCGCCCGGCGGACGCGTCTACTCCGAGCTCAAGTACGAGTCCGGAGTCCACCGCGTGCAGCGCGTGCCGGAGACCGAAGCCCAGGGTCGCATTCATACCTCGGCAGCGACGGTGGTCGTGCTCCCGGAAGCCGAAGACGTGGATGTGAAGATCGAAGAAAAAGATCTGCGCATCGAAGTCATGCGCTCAGGCGGACCGGGGGGGCAGTCGGTCAACACCACCGACTCGGCCGTGCAGATCATGCACATCCCCAGCGGCA